>JAZUES010000108.1:0-5938 GCA_045640265.1 Solibacillus sp. | reverse complement strand
TTCGCTTTTTTAATGACGTAGTAGTACATACCGTCTTCATCTACTGTGATCGTACCGTCTGCAATTGTACCGCCCGCTTTTACATCTAATTGTGTAATTTTAGGGGCCGATAAGTCAGCGATTATGGTATCTCCAACTGGATCACGAGATACCGGTGTACCGTTTTCATCTTCTATATAGCCGATATTCGGTTCATCTGTATCAAAATCATCAAAATTGGTATTTACCGTTGTGCCTTTTGGAATAATGGCATCATTAATATACGCAAACTCGCCAAGGTCCGTATAGCCGCTTTTTGTCGTTACATAATAATAGTCATATGTACTATCTGTATTGAATTTGACGTTTTTCAATGCGTTTTTGTACACATATTGAATATCATGCACACCGTAAACGGTCATATTGTAGTCATTATCCAAATACATCGCTTTTGCATCAGCATATAATTCAAAATTCGTTACATCCCCGCGTACTGTTAGGCGATCAATTACTGAATCCCCTTTTATAAATGCGCGATCTCCTGTTACTACTAAATTTCGAATATCTGAGCCTTCAAAGTCCACATATTTCTCGATATTAGCCATACGATCCTTGTATTTTGATGTAGGCTTAGTTGAGTTATTCGTCTTATCCTTTAATGTTTCGTTATCTATTGGATTTAGGAAATCATCATTTTTTGACTCTGTTGGTTTTTCCCAATCAATGAAGTTTGCCAAATTTCCAACGCTCGCAATACGAACATTTTGAAGCGTTGCTAATGAACGACGTGGTGTTTCTGCAACCTCCACACGTCCTGTGAAATTAAGGTTTTTTAAACGGACATAGCTACCATTAATCACAAGTTCTCCAGCAAATGATGTGTAATTGCCATCAAGTGCTAGTAAGCGTGAAGAAGAGCCGCTTGCGTTTAGCGTTAATTTCGTAATATTTGTGAGCGTATTGTTAGCGAATGTCCCCTCAATATAAGCGCCTTTTAAAATATTTTTATTGGATGCGTTAATTACGCTTCGTAAATGTGATGCAACTGTATGGGCCACGCCATTAATATAAATCGTATTGCCCGCCACATCACCGACTGTATAAATCGGTGTCCCTCGGTCCGCTTTTTCTGCACGCCAAACAAACGATGCCATTTGCGCACGTGTCACATTTTTAAACGGATCAAATGTAACGGTTGTCGTACCTTTTGTTACATTTAAATCCACTAACGTTTGAATATAGTAAGCCGCAAAATTCGTTGGTGATACGTCTCTAAAGCTGTTATTTAACTTTGATGACATCCCGAATTGAAAGCCTAATGTAATGATTTTCGCCATTTGACCACGTGTAATTGGCTCATTTGGCTTAAATGTATTATCTGTAAAACCATTTATAATACCCGCTTCTGCTAAAGCTGCTATGTAACGATAATTACCATTGTTCACATTGACATCCTTGAAGCCTGGGTTTTTAGGGTTTGCTATGTTGACATCAATCGCCAGTGCTAGCATTTTTGCTGCATCTGCACGAGTGATTGCTTGATTTGGTTTGAATGTGCCGTCTGGATAACCTGTCGCAATATTACGATTAACTAAATCAATGACTGGTTCGTAGTAATCGGCATATGGATTTAAATCACTAAAAGTCGCTGCATTTGATGGTTGCGGCATGGCAACAAGAACACCACTAGCTGCGACAACCGTTGCCACAGTAGCTTTTGACAGCGTATGTGTTTTTTTCGAGTCCATTTTGAAAATACCCCCTTTTTGAAGTTGTGAAATCGGCATGGCTTTTCTTAAAATTCTACTCTTTTTATATCGGTCAAACAGAGTAAAAACTGTATAGAAAAAACGATTTGTTTTACTTTTTAAAAGAAAAATCTGCATATAAATCTCAATTTCAGCCAAATTATTGGAAAACTCAAATAAAAAAGCTAATTTACTACATGCAATTGAATATGGATTAGCACAAAATATATAAATTCATTGTTTCCTCGCGAGAACGCAAACATTTTGTTCCAACATTATCCGTGAAATGGATAACTAAAATCGTAATAATTTACTCTTCGTTAGCAAAAAATAAAAAGTAACGAAGGGGCAATGCAACATGAAAAAAACTAGCTTAATGATAGTAATTATTCTACCTATAATCTTTGGTATTACATTATCCATAACAAATGCTGCAGAATTTTCTGAGTGGAATTCCTTTTCAAATATAGCAATTGATAAAGAATGGTCGATTACATTCAACCAACCAATTGATCCTCATTCAATTACAGATAATGTTTATATGGTAGACAGCACAAGCTCCAAAGTTGCTATTACAGCACATGTTTCTGACAAGGTATTAAAGGTAAAACCAACAGCCAACTTAAACTATAATTCGAGCTACAAAATTGTCGTAACCAATAATTTAAAGACAACAAAGGGGAAAGCCATGAATCAAGAAATTATCATTTCATTTACAACAATGAAACAAACTGCTTCCACAACTACTGCCGTTAAAACGTTTTCTTCGGAATATGATTTAACTTGGAACATGCCTACTTTGAACTATAGCCATTTCCATTTAATCGGAACAAAAAATAATAACACAGTTGGCGGCTATGAAACACGTGCTGATCAAACGATGTTCGGCATTAAAATTGGCACCTCTCGTGATACCATTAAAGCAAAATATGGTGAGCCTATATCAACCATCCAAAAATATAATGTGAAATATACACAAAAATACGTCGATAAATACAATCAAGAAATGAACGGTACTTATTTGATCGATAATCAATATGTAACATTTTTCTATGATGCGCATAGAAACTACAAAGTGCGTTCCGTTACTTGGGTGAATGCCACTACCGAAATGTCAAAACCAGGTTTTTTCGCAACACCCTCTATACAGCTACGCGATGGCCTTGAAAATTTAATGGTTGAACTCATTAACCAAACACGTGTAGCAGAGGGTTTAAACACATTAACTTACACTCCAAATTATAATTTCATCGCTCGAAAACATAGTACAAGCATGGCGATAAACAATTACTTCGGTCATGTGGATTTAAATGGTTTACGTGGTGGTGACCGCATGAAAAATGGGGACATTTCTTACAATTGGTGGGGTGAAAACTTAGCGTATGGTCAATTCAGTGCGATTTATGCACATGAGGCACTTATGAATTCACTTGGTCACCGCGAAAACATTTTACGTAAAGAATTTACACATGTATTCGTCGGGGTGGATTTCAACAACAAAAAACAACCATACTTCACAATCAACTTCTACTCTTTATAAAATATTTTCAATCGGGCTATTACGCGATAATCTTTTAGGAGCTACGGGACCTTGGCAAATCCTGTAGCTTTTTTTCATCTTCAAATAGGAACAATGTTTCAAAATTTCTAGCATTCGTCAACAATTGCTCGTTTTTGCACTATAATTTTCAGAAGATTTTAAATATAATTGAAATTAAATATATGAATTCGTTTTCATTGTTGTTATAATACTGTTAATAAAATAAGAATCCTGTATTAACACAGTTTTTACAAATGGATTGATTTAAAGGGGGATATAATCATGACAATTTTAAACGGTTTGAAAATACTCGACTTTTGTTCACTATTACCAGGGCCTTTCGCGACGATGATGTTTGCCGATTTAGGTGCAGAGGTTATCCATATCGAATCGGAGCGACGTGTTGATTTGATGCGTATCATGCCTCCATATGATGCAGATCATGAATCTTACATTCACCAGCATTTAAATCGCTCAAAAAAATCGCTCAAGCTGAACTTAAAAACAACTGAAGGAATTGATATTGTAAAAAAATTAGTTGCCGATTATGACATTGTCATTGAAGGATTCCGTCCAGGTGTGATGAAGCGCCTCGGCATTGATTATGAAACGTTACGTGAGATTAACCCGCGCCTTATTTACTGTGCAATTACTGGTTACGGGCAAACAGGACCTTACGCAAATCGACCAGGTCATGATAACAACTATTTATCCATTGGTGGTGTACTCGATCATTCCCGTTTAAAGGATAAAAAGCCCGTTGCGATGGGTATTCAAATTGCGGACATTGCTGGTGGGACCATGCATGCAGCAGTTGGGGTGCTCGCAGCCGCATTACACCGTGAAAAAACAGGTGAAGGTAAATTTATCGATGTATCAATGACAGACGCGATGTTTGCGATGAACGCGCTTTACGGCTCACAGTATTTCGGCAGTGGTCATCCCCCTCAACCTGAGGAAGAGATTTTAAATGGCGGGACGTTTTATGACTATTATCGCACGAAAGATGGTCGCTATTTTTCAGTGGGTAGCTTAGAGCCACAGTTCCGCAAATTACTTTGTGAAGCACTCGGAATTCCCGAATTGATCGATAGCACGTTTAACGATTCATCTTATACACAGCAACGTTTTAAAGAAGCGGTAAAGGATGCATTCTGTTCCAAAACATTCGAGCAATGGCTAGAAATATTCAATGAGGACTTCCATGGTTGTGTGGAGCCCGTGCTGACATTTGATGAAGCATGTGAGCATCCGCAAATCATCGCACGCAATATGTTAGTGGACGTGCCAAAACCAGACGGCACTATGCAACGTCAAATTGGTACGGCCCTAAAAATCGACGGTGTGGATCCAAACTATCAATTCGTCGGGGCAAAAATGGGGGCCCATACAGAAGAAATTTTATCGCAGTACGGCTACTCACCTGAACAAATCGAAAGACTGTCAAAAGACTTTATTTTAAAATAAAGGCAAAATTAAAAGGTGTATCAAAACAATTCACGTGATTGTTTGGTACACCTTTTCTAATTTATCATCCTACTGATATGAAACTATAATAAATTCCCACGCCTGCTAATACTGAAAGCATTATACCTACACAGCTTAATAAAAATCCTTTAATCATCGTTTTCACTCCTTCTATAACTAAGATTTTAATAGAAGGATGCTAGTTTTAGCTGTGAGAAAGGTCACATCTGAAGTGCCTTTTTTGATTTATAAGGATATTGCAACGCGTTGTTCAATAAACTGTCGGAAATGATGCAAGTGTGACGGGATGAATAGATATTTTTTATAAACGTATAATAACTTTTCTACTAAATGATCTTGTTCTTCGTGGAATAGTATTTTCAATAAATTACAAATATGCTGGGACGTCATCTCTGCAATGGCATAATAAGGACCTTTTTTAGTTAAATAATGGTCTTGCCATGTCGCAAGCGATTCGCGCATAATTTGTGCAGAGCCGTCAACTAATACGGCAATATCTTGTTGAACGGTCGCCTCAATTTTATGCAGTTTCTCTTCTAAATTGTGTGAATGTAACAATTCAAATAGCACGCTGCATGTTGCAAGCTCGTAATCCTTCAGCAATTCAAATGCTTTAGAATACTGCTCTTGCTTGACGAGTGTATCGATTAGCACATAAAAAACATGCTCTAAATAATTCGCGTGATAATTTTTCACAAGTGCACTCGGCTGCGGATTCATACTACTGAGCACATCCTCATATTCGACAACAAGCTCAATGGCATGATCATTCAAACGCTCGTCCTCAATTAAATACATGCCGTGTAGAATAATATGCTCATAGTCCTTTTTGAATATGGCTTCTTGAAAGAGCATATACCCGAGTAATGTATGCTCCTTGTCATTTAGCGCGAAATTCCCGGTTGACCAGCTTTGTTGCAGTGTTTGAATGCATCTTCTTAGCTTCAACATATGCCGACGTCCACTCGTAAAATGCGTACAAACATTAAGCAAATGCAACTGCTTTAATGCGTAAGAGCGCGGGTTTTCGTAATCAATGTGTTGAATAAGCTTATGTAAAATCGTTGCCGCGCGATTAATACTTACTTCATTTTTTAGCTGTCTTTTAAAAATTTGCATGAGCTCAACAGGACGTTCCATTTTTTGAAGTGGCTGCTGTAAAAACAGGGAATACATTTTTTTC
>JAZUES010000107.1:0-1699 GCA_045640265.1 Solibacillus sp. | reverse complement strand
GGAATGGGGATTTACAAAAAATTAAGGCTTAACACTTACCCGAAGGTTTTGTGCAAGCCTTAATTTTTAATTGATTAAAAAATATTTATTAGAAAGGGGGTAACCATTGGACACTTGATAACAACGAACGGGAGTTTTAATTCCCATATACTTTAAATCACTTTTTATATTTCGTATGTGGAGTTCTGCTGCCACTTCTTCAGGTGTATAATCATCAGTAATAATAGCTTTTGAAGTAAAATCACTATTGGGAGTCACAAGAAACTTCATTGCGTTCACCTTCTTTCTTAATAAAACAACGGCTTTTAAGATACTCTTTCATAACATAAGTTCCGTTATCGCAAAGAACCCTAAACCAATCATCACGATTTTCCATACAATAGAAAAGTAAATCGGAATATTCAACAATATTATTTTCGTGACAGAAAAGAACCATTTCTCTAATGGCTTTATACTTATCGGCAACCGTTCCAATGACGGTATAATAATCAGCACCACTAAATTGCTTTACATCATCGGTACTATATTGATGCTTATCGGGATTATCAAGGTGACAAAGATAACGTGCATAGGAACGAACACAATTTACCTTTTCAAGACCAACACCACCAATTAAAGAAACGGCAGATTTAACTTGTTCTTCGGTCTTAACTCCATCATACATAAACATAACGTGATAATGTGCTTTTTTCGGCTGTCCATCAGCATTAACATCACTATCGTGAAGTGGAGAAACGAAACAAGGAACTTTCAGATCCGAAAGAATAATTTGCCATTGCTCAGGAGCAGACTCCGGATAAACAACAGTGGCAAAATTACGAGTACGAGAAGATTTCTCGGAATTTGATTTTTCATTACTCATAGAATATAATACTCCTTGTAAGATAATAATTTTTATTTTTTGAACAATAAGCCAATGCACGCCCAATGCAAAGGCTTATTTTTTTGGGTGGAGCCTGGGAGCCCCAAAGGGCGAGCCCAGGCAACCACCAAAAATATAATGCCTTATTGCCTTGCCAACATTTTGGCAAGTGTTTCAAAATCACGCAAATTATCAATTTCTTCGGAAGAAAGTTTTTTATTTTCCGAGATTTTACGCATTGAAACGGAAATATCAGTTATTGCACGACAAACATCATACTGATTTAAAAACTGCGTAAGAGCAAGGGAGACTAAACCAGAGCGAGTAAGATAATTATCATCAGCATAAGCATCAACACGTTTCATAAGGTCTTCATCAAGAGTTATATTAACTTTCGTATTCATAAAAAAATCTCCTTTGAATTTAACAAGCATTGGAAGTGTATATACACTTCATTAACAACAAGGATATATTACACCTAAAAGGGTTATAATGTCAACCGATAGAAGTAAAAAAGCAACAATTTGAACAATGAACAATGAACACTATGGGGCTGTCGTAGTGAGCCCCATAGTATATATACCCGAAAGTTTATGTTTTTAGGGTTTAAATATTCAGTAAATAAACGTTGGGGGACTTAACACAAACTCCCCCATTATAATTTTTCATCACTCACCACACACTTATTATTATAAGGGAATGGGGATTTACAAAAAATTAAGGCTTAACACTTACCCGAAGGTTTTGTGCAAGCCTTAATTTTTAATTGATTAAAAAATATTTATTAGAAAGGGGGTAACCATTGGACACTTGATAACAACGAACGGGAGTTTTAAT
>JAZUES010000106.1:0-6362 GCA_045640265.1 Solibacillus sp. | reverse complement strand
AGTTACGTGCCGCTTTCCCGATACCACCGTAAACGACTAACTCATCTGGGTTTTCTGCTACTTCTGGGTCTAAATTGTTCATTAACATACGCATCGCCGCTTCTTGTGTCCAACCTTTACACGTTAGTTCACTACCACGTGGTGCACGAATATTTGTTTTGAATACCATAAAAAACTGCTCCTTTTATTGTTTACTAGTGTTTAGAAAAAGAAAAATGCAATTGGCGTAACCAAAATTAACGTTAAGACAACTCGTTCAAACCAAATAATGATCATCTGACGAATCGATAGTGGAATATCTGTTGATAAAATAACTGGAATAACGGCTGAGAAGAATAAAATCGCTGAAATCGACACAACCGCTACGATAAATTTCGTTACAAGTACCGCCTCTGTTACAAGCATTGCTGGTAAGAACATTTCTGCGATTGATAATGACAAGGCTTTTGCTGTCAGCATCGGATCTGGAATTTGTAATAAATATGTGAATGGTGCAAAAATATACGCTAACCAATCAAATAATGGCGTGTAAACTGCTAATACCAATCCTAATAAGCCTATTGATAAAATCGAAGGAATTACGCCCATCGCCATAAGAAAACCATCTTTCAAATGAATGTATAAATTTTTTGCCAACGATGGATTTAATTTTGTAGCTTCAACAGCCTCTGTCCAAGCTACTTTCAGACGATCCTTCTCCACAATCTTTTCTGGTTGAGGCGTTGAACCTTCATAATATTCATCTTTGATTTTATTTAGTGGATAAATTCGCGCTGTAATTGCTGTTACAAGGAATGTCACAACTAACGTCACCCAGAAAAATAAATTCCAATACTCCATTAAATCTAATGTTTTAGCAACGACCACCATAAATGTAGCCGAAACAGTCGAGAATCCTGTCGCAATAATAGCGGACTCTCGCGCTGTATATTTTCCCTCTTTATATACGCGGTTCGTTAGCATTAACCCAACCGAATAACTTCCTACAAATGACGCCACCGCATCAACTGCTGAACGACCTGGCGTTTTGAAAACTGGTTTCATAAATGGCTGCATTAATACCCCTATAAATTCAAGCAAGCCATAGCACACAAGAAGTGCTAAAAAGACGGAACCAATCGGAATTAATAATCCAACAGGCTTAATGAGTTTTTCTAATAAAAATGGACCAATATCGGGGTTAAATAACCATGCAGGACCAAAACCAAAAATAAGCATACCTCCTGCAACTAACCCACCTAGTTTAAAAAATGAAAGCACCATATTCACTTTTGTCGTTTTCCACTTTTTCGTTACAAATGGATAAAATGCACCAAGCACTAAAAGAATCAAAACATACCCATTTACTAATAGTGGTGTATATTTCGTGAAAGCGCTCACGACGTGGTCAATTAAAATAGATGATTTACCGTTCCATTCAAATGAAACAAAGAAACTAAAGATCCCAATTAAACTGCAAATAATCATTTTTGTAAAAACACCAATTTCAAACTGTGCCATTTTTGGCATTCCTTGTTCTGGTTGAAACTTTGTCATTTTACTCTCGCCTCCTTATTAATACTTTATTATTTTAAAATTCAGAATACATGGAAATAACTCTCTTTTTTTAGTATTATTTAAATAAAATAAACAAAATTTAAACAAATTACGGTGTTTTTATATGAAATAGTAATTTCATTAGGTGGTGATGGCATGCGAATATTAATTATTGAACGCGATAGCGAGGAAATTCAGGGGATAGAATGGTTTTTGAAAAACTATATATCTAGTCGTATCGAAATTGAGAGTGCGATAAACAGTCTAGAGATAGAGGAATTTTTTTCTCGCTTTCGACCGCAAATTTTGTTGATTGAAACGGAACTTTTATCTTTATCGGTGCAACGATTTTTACAAAAAAAGGACGTACATATTATTGCGCTAACCTCGCAGCCCTTTTTTCAGCAGGCATTAAAAGCTATCCAAGTGAAAGCCGTGCAATTATTTACAAAACCAGTGCCACTGGATGAATTGAAATCAACCATTTTAGCGCTACCGATTAAGAATCAGGACGTATCGGCCATTTCGCCCATTTCGGTGGAAGCACAACTTTACTTAGATCTTTACTTAAATACACCTCAAAAAATAGATTTGCAACAGTACGCCTTTTTCTTGCTTGAGCCTGCGCAATTCAAAGATAATTTATCGCTTTATCATTGGTTAATCCAATCACCTATTATTGAAAATTTAACCGCTTTCCCCTTACAGAAACGAATTTTATGTATTGTTGAGAGTAAAGATTCCACGCAAATCTTGAAGACACTGCGCCTGGTTATTCAAGAGTGGATGAAGTTTAGCGAAGAGGAAATGAATATCGCTTTATATGATGGAGAAGATGCAACGCTTCGAGACATGTACAACGATTGTAAAAAAGCATTGGTTCAACGCTTTTATAAAGGCTATGGACACATTTTTAATAGTACGCAGTCTCTTAGTGTGATAAGACTGGATCCTCTATTAACCCCTGAAGCACAGCAATTGTGGATTTCTAGTCTAGAAAATGGCGACTTAAAAGCGATTAAAGAATTCTTATATAAATTATCCAATGCGTCGACATTTTATCATCATGACGATGTGCGTATTCATTTAACGAGTATTCTTGCACAAATTCGTCGCTATATGATGAAATACCACTTACAGCAGCAGGCCAAAATTGAAGCTCAGTACCGGGAATTATTCCATCTCATTTTAGAGCACCCAATTTTATACGCCATTGTACAGGAGTTTATTTTATTTACACAAATGCTTATGGAAACGGTGAAAACTGCGCAGCAATCGCTTCGTGTCGATTATGCTGAACTGGCCGTTTCGATTATTGAACAACGCTATAAAAATGCAACGCTTTCCTTACAAATCGTTGCAAAAGAGCTTCATATTAGCGCGAGTTATTTAAGTAATTTGTTTGCCAAAAAAAGAGGGATTCCATTTAAACGCTTTTTACAGCAATACCGTGTGCAGCAAGCTGAAAAGCTATTAATACAATCAGACATCGCTATTGCGTCAATCACGGAAATGGTTGGATTTATCGATAGTAATTATTTCACAAAGGTTTTCAGAGATTATTATAATTTAACGCCTTATCGTTACCGCATACAGGCAAAAAATAAGTAAGACTGTCCTAAGATTTATAGAACAGTCTTGATTTTTTTAGTTAAAATGGAAATAATAATGGTACAGCAATCATCATGACAATAAACATGATGATTTGTAACGGAACGCCAACCTTAACGAAATCCATAAATTTATAACCACCTGCTGTTAATACAAGCGAGTTTGTTGGTGATGCAATCGGAGTTGCAAACGCCATACTTGCCGCTGCCGCTACACCGATCATAAATGTATACGGATTGGCATCCATCGCAATGGCAGCTGTTATAGCAATTGGTGAAAACAACACAGCTGTTGCCGTATTACTGACAAATTGTCCAAATACAACTGTTAGTAAATAAATACCGATTAACACGCCATAAGGTCCAAAATCACCCAGGAACTTAATAATCCCGTCTGCTAAAATCGTCATCCCACCCGTTTTGTCAAGAGCCGTCGCCATTGGTAGCATTGCCGCAACAAGTACAATACTTTCGAAATTTATCTTACTATAGGCGTCATCCATATTTCGCAAGCAACCTGTAATAATCATTAGTACCGCGCCGATCAGTACCGCAATTACAGCATCAAACACTTCAAATACCATTAAGCCAATCATTAGAAGCATGATTATCCCAGCTAATGGTGCCTTTCCACTTGCTGCTGCAGCTCCAGCATGTTCACGTGGTTGGCCGACTACGACAACGTCTTGTGTTTCGCGGGATAACAGTTCGATTCCATCCCATGTACCCTGTACTAAAATTGCGTCCCCGAATCGTAGTTTTTGCTCGGCCATATTTTTTAATAAATAATCCCCTTTACGGTTAATGCCAAGGATATTTAAATTGTACTTTTCACGGAATCCGATTTTACTAACCGTTTCACCAACTAAACGCGATTGCGGGGTTAATAATACTTCTGCTACGCCTATTTTTTTCGAAACAAGTTCTTTGATATTATTGTCAAACGGCAATATTTGTAGTGTATAATCTTTAGCAAAACGTTCAACATCTTTAGCAATTCCTTGTATGTAGAGCTCATCCCCTGCATAGATTACACTCGTGGGGCCTGCTAGCTCTTGGTACGTCATTGGGCGTAAATTAAGCCCTTCCTGTGCAGCACCGCGTTTAATTTTCATAATGTAAATGTAATAGGTTGCAGGTAATTTTAAATCAGCTAACTTTTGATCTAGTATTGTCGATTCCTCACCAACAACAAGACGGAATAATTTATCCTGTAAATCGTACTCCTTGGCTATTTTTTTCGGTGATAATTTATAGCCCGCACTTGATTGCGAGCGGTTTTCTTCATTAGGATGCAACTTATTGCGTACTAAAACTAAATAAATAATAACGGTAAGCGATGCAGTAATACCGATTGGAGTAATGGTGAAGAATCCGAGCTTTTCGAAGCCGTGATCAACTAATGTTTGTGAGGCAATTAAGTTTGTCGGTGATGCAATTAATGTCATCAATCCCGACATACTCGCAATATAAGATAACGGCATTAAAAATTTCGATGGACTAACTTTAATACTAAGTGCAATCGACACAACGATCGGTAGCATCAGCGCAACAGTACCCGTATTACTCATAAAAGCACCCACTATTGCTACAATAATGAGCAATAAAATAAACAGACGTAGCTCACTATTAGCCGACCACTTTAATAGTAACTTTCCAGCCATTCCTGCAAGACCAGTTCGTAAAATCCCTGCACCTACGATAAACAAACCCGCAATCATAATGACTACTGAATTTGAAAACCCAGCCAACGCTTCTGCAGGCGTCAAAATATCTAAAATCACAAAAGACAACAATGCCATTACTGCCACTAAATCCGAACGAAGACGATTCGTCGTAAATAAAATGATTGTTAGCGCTAAAATAATAAATGTTAACGTTAAGTGCATAATCTTCCCTTTCTACTTATACTTGCCAACTATTATATAAGAAAAGTCGCCAAAACTGTTACCCTTCTCTCAATTGTCACAAAAAGGTGCTCATTTTATTTACTTTCTCACATATCATTTTCAATTAGCTAATAATTTTTTCATTACTATTATAGTAATAAACAATCTTTTCTATAACTTGTATCCCTATTTTATTTATAGTAGAAATTTATATTCTCTAGTATACTCACTACACTAAACACTACTGTTATACTATTCGCAAAAGGACATATAGACTATTGTGATCTTATTAATCTTCATAAATAGCAGATTTTTATCATAATATATAATTAAAATCTTAATATAATAATTCGTTAAAAAGAATTATTATAATGTAGTAGCAATTCTGATTTAGATTTGTTATATTTGTTTCATAAGAGTTTTAAATTTAATTTACAGGGGGAAACAAACACATGACAAATGAACGTTTAACAACAATCACTGGTGCGCCAGTCGTAAGTAATGACGATTCACAAACAGCAGGTCGCCGTGGCCCAATTCTATTACAAGACGTATTTTTAATTGAAAAATTAGCAAACTTCAACCGTGAAGTTATTCCAGAGCGCCGTATGCATGCCAAAGGTTCAGGTGCATTTGGTACTTTCACAGTAACGCAAGATATCACGAAATATACAAAAGCCGCTATCTTCTCAGAAGTTGGTAAAAAAACGGACATGTTCGCACGTTTCTCAACTGTAGCTGGTGAACGTGGAGCTGCTGATGCAGAGCGTGATATCCGTGGTTTCGCATTGAAATTCTATACCGAAGAAGGTAACTGGGATATGGTTGGTAACAACACGCCTGTATTCTTCTTCCGTGATCCATTACACTTTCCAGATTTAAACCACGTTGTAAAGCGTGACCCAAAAACGAATATGCATAATGCTAATTCCAACTGGGATTTCTGGAGCTCGTTACCTGAAGCATTACACCAAGTAACAATCGTCATGTCGGACCGTGGTATTCCAGATGGTTACCGTCACATGCATGGATTCGGTTCTCACACATACTCTATGATCAACGCTGCAAATGAACGCGTATATGTGAAATTCCACTTCCGTACTCAACAAGGTATTAAAAATTTATCAGGTTCGGAAGCTGCATCGTTAATCGGTAACGACCGCGAATCAGCACAACGCGACTTATACGAGTCAATTGAAAAAGGCGATTTCCCGAAATGGAAAATGTACATTCAAGTAATGACTGAAGAACAAGCACGTAACCATAAGGACAACCCATTCGATTTAACAAAAGTTTGGTTCAAATCAGAGTACCCATTAATTGAAGT
>JAZUES010000105.1:0-2887 GCA_045640265.1 Solibacillus sp. | reverse complement strand
TGGAGGTTTTTATAGTTGTACACATCATCTTTTTGCTTTTGCGTTAAATTTTGATACGCTTTTTCAGCAGCCACCACTTTTGAGGCAAAGTTTCTATCATTGTTTGCTGGTAACTTTTCGTTTAAGTTGAACACTTTTAATGTGTTTTTATAATCTTTTTCAAGGTCTGTTAACGTTTTAGCGTTTGTGATGTTTTTCTTCGTTGTTGAATCGAGCGCCTTGTACTCGGCGGTTAAAGCTGCTAGGCCGTCCATGAACTCTTTTCCTTTTAACGAGCTTAGCGCTGTAATTCTTCCGACAATACCATCTGCTGTTTTAATTATTACTTCAAAGGCATGTAGCTTTGGTCCGTATGTTTTTAGTAACTCTTGTTTAGCAAATGTAATTTTATCAACTGGTGTTGGCGATGTGTCACCTGACTCGTCTTCAGTACCCGGTGAAGTTTCGCCTTCAGTACCTGTTGAAGGTGTAGAGATGTCACTCGTTAACGTTTTGAACGTTGAACGTGCTTTTTCTAAATCCGCACGGAACGTATCTGTTGTTGCTTTTAATTTATTAATATCCTGCATTAATTGCGCAATTGGTAATAAGCTTTCTAGTACATTGTAATTGCTTACAGCTGGCTTTAATGTGCTCGTTAAATTCTCATACACCGTTTTGGCTGATGTTACTTTTGTTGTGAAGTCTTTAGCTTCAGGCTTAAGATTATTAATTGAGTTAATAACATTAATAGCCGATTTATATTGAGTGTCTAGGTTCTGCAAATATGAATAGTCTGAAACATACGGTTTAGCCTCTTTTGATAAAGAATTGTAAAGTTCCAGAGCATTTACTAAATCTTCAACCTTAACAGTTGTTTTCAAACTAACAATTAGAGCATCTATTTCTTTAATTGTTGCTTGCTCAGATTTTCGTTCTTGTAAATAGTCAATTAAGAAATCCTTCAATTTTTGTAAATCTTGCTTTTCTACTGTTGTGAATACCTTATAAGCGTCGTCATCTACTTTAAACTCTTTTAACTTAGTTTCTACTTCTAGTACTGCCTGTGAATCACTTGACGAATACGTAGAAAATGAAATGACGCTGTTCGCTAATTCTGCAACTTTATTTAAGGCAATGACTCTTTCACTGCTTTGAACAAGCTGTTTTGGATCAGGTTTTCCTTCTGCAGGCGTTGCAATATTATTATAGGCACTATTTGCTTTTGTCACATTTTTTACAAATGTTTCTACAGTCGTTTTTTTAGTTGCTGGTGAACTAACACCCATTGTCGAAAACGGTTGTGTTGAAATTGTTTGAATCTGTTTTTCAACTGTAGTAGAGGTAGTAACCGCAGATTTCCAAACATCTAATTCAGCCTTTACTTCTAGTAAAATATAATTTTGCTTCGGTGACTTTAGCTCATTATATTTCTTTGTAATTGCAGGGATATCACTAACTTGTGCTTTTGCTACCTCTCCCTCAAGTTCTTTAACTTCTTTGATAATCGCTTCGATTTCAGCTAATCTTGTTATGTTATATACAAGCGGTTGTTCAGTTTCTTTTAATCCCTTGTTTTCAGTTCTTACATCTTCTACTTTATTGCGATATTCCGCTGTGTTATAAGAAATTTTCTCATCAAGGCTTGCAATTAAAGTAACTACCTTTTCTGCATTTAAAATTAATTCAACATCTTCTACGAATAATTTTAGGTAATCCGCTAATTTTTCTACAGCCGTCCCAAGGTTTTTGGCATCTGTAGTGTATTTCGTAGCGGAAGTATACTTCTTATTCACCACATCTGTTTTAAATTTTTCTATATTGGACTTTAAATTGGCTAGATCATTCAGTTCCTTATTAGCTTCTGTAATGATTAAATAAATTGTTTTGTTTTCTGAATCGCTTATTGCAAGGCGATTATTTTTTGCTAGAGAAAGAGTACTAGAAATTTTTATCGCATCTACCGCAGCAGCAACGCTCTTTTTGTATTCTTCAAACCCATCAGCTTTTAATGATGCTTTATTCACTGGTAAAAGAGGCTTTACTATATCCTCCAATTTTTGAAGCTCTGTTTTCGGTTGTTCAATTGCACCTGTTGTTTCATCGGGTGCTATCTCTTCTGCCTGCACTTCCGCAGCCTGTGCAATGATTGCTGGTGTTATTAATAAACCGGCCATTAAACCTACTTTTACATTCTTCTTCATCTTGTCACCCTTTCGTTATGTACCCGTACATTTTTCACAAAGTTCTAACATTACTATCGGTAAATCTCTATCATTTTCAAGTTACAGAATTGTAAATTTACACCTAATTGAGTTTAATTTTGTTTTTCCGATTACTTTCGGCTGCCAATAAAAAAAGAAGAGTGCGCCAAAAGTCGAAACAAGTGGCTCACTCTTCTATCTAATTGCGTCCGTAAAATTCTACGATTCCGTTGTAAATGGATTGTGCAAAAATTTCAATATACTTATCATCTATCAGCTTCGAACGGTCTTCGGCATTTGTTACAAAGCCTAGCTCAACTAAAACTGCTGGGATTGTTAAGCCTTTAACAACTACATAGTCTGCTCGCTTCACGCCACGATTGCTCATATTGGCATTGTTGACGATTTGGCTGTTAATATTCTTTGCTAGCACCAAATCTTCTTTTTCATTGTCATTTGATGTAACGCTATAATATGTTTCTGCACCTTTTGCAGACGAATTGGATGCTGCATTGGCATGAATACTGATAAACATTTCTGCGTAATTAGTTGATGCAAATTTCGGACGTTCTTCAAGTGTTGGATACGTATCACCTGTACGAGTCAACAATACTTTTGCGCCATCTGATTCAAGCTTTTGCTTTACGATTTGGGCAACCTTTAAAGCAATGGATTTTTCGATAGCTTTTCCACTTACTGCACCT
>JAZUES010000104.1:0-4402 GCA_045640265.1 Solibacillus sp. | reverse complement strand
GGCTATTCAGGCTTCGCTCATATTATTGCAGACTACTTTAAGCGTGAAAAAGACATTGAAATTTTGGAATTAACGAACGGTCGCGACTTTTATGTGAAAATCATTTAATCCTTATAAGAGGTGACAAACAATTGAATATCGACTCTAGCAACGTCTAATTCATCGTCAGTAGCTCGATGGGTTAGACGTTGTTTATTTTCAGGAAAAGACCTCATTTTGCAGTTGGACCTAACCGTGTATTTCTAAAATTTTTTTAATTTTCTGTTGACTTATTAATTGATAAAGATTATCATTATCAGCATAAGTAAGTCATCTTAGTTGTTAACAACCTTTCGAAACCGTTCCCCCCAGTTCTGGTTCGAAGCTTAATTAATTACTTTACTCATATTTAAAAGACATATCTCGTGCAAAATAGTGCGAGATGATGTACCTTCTATGCAGAGACGGAAACTACCTTATCCTTTCTGCTGAGAATGGCAAATCCACTCACACGGTTTGCCATTTTTTCTTATCTAATTGGGTATACATATATAGAAGGAGTGATTTTAATGGAATTTCGTATTGAAAAAGACACATTAGGAGAAGTTCGTGTACCTGCGGATAAAATTTGGGGTGCTCAAACACAACGTAGTAAAGATAACTTTAAAATTGGGACGGAGCATATGCCAATTGAAGTAATTCGTGCACTGGCTACTTTGAAAAAGTCTGCTGCTCTTGCCAACCAATCTTTAGGTAAGCTATCTGACATTAAAACGCAAGTAATCGTTGAAGCCGCAGATGAAATTATCGCAGGTAAATGGGACGACCACTTCCCTCTTGTCGTTTGGCAAACAGGTAGCGGTACGCAAACAAATATGAACGTCAATGAAACAATTGCTCATTTAGCAAACGACAAATTAAAAGCAATGGGCTCTGATGAAAAGGTACATCCAAACGATGATGTAAACAAATCACAAAGTTCAAATGATACTTTCCCAACGGCCCTTCATATTGCAGCCGTGGAGATTGTTGAAAATTACCTAATGCCTCGCCTACAACTTTTACAAGCGACATTAGAAGAAAAAGCAACGGCCTTTAAAGACATCATTAAGATCGGTCGTACACATTTACAAGATGCAACACCACTAACACTTGGCCAAGAAATTAGCGGCTGGCATCATATGCTTATAAAATGTGAAAAAATGATTATGATGAACACGCAATTCATGAAAGAACTTGCAATCGGCGGTACAGCTGTAGGTACAGGTATTAATGCACATCCTGAATTTGGTGCGCGCACTGCTGCTGAAATTAGTAAGTTAACCGGAAAAAGTTTCACTTCCGCTGAAAATAAATTCCATGCATTAACAAGCCATGATGAAATCGTTGCTGTGCACGGTGCATTAAAAGCATTAGCAGCCGACTTAATGAAAATTGCTAATGACGTTCGTTGGTTAGCAAGTGGTCCACGCTCTGGTATCGGTGAAATTAAAATTCCAGAAAATGAACCCGGCTCATCAATCATGCCTGGGAAAGTCAATCCGACACAAAGTGAAGCAATGACAATGGTCGTAACACAAGTAATGGGGAACGACGCGACAATCGCATTTGCAGCATCACAAGGGAACTTCGAGTTAAATGTATTCAAGCCTGTCATCATTTACAACTTCCTACAATCTGCTCGCTTACTTGCAGATGTAATGAAATCATTCAATGATAACTGCGCAGTTGGTATTGAACCGAATATGGACGTATTAGATGCAAACTTAAAAAATTCATTAATGCTTGTTACTGCCCTAAACCCATATATCGGCTATGAAAATGCAGCGAAAATCGCAAAAACTGCACATAAACAAGGCACAACATTAAAAGAAGCAGCGATTCAATCGGGTCTATTAACAGAAGAGGAATTCGACCGTTATGTAGATCCAAAAACGATGATTTATCCGAATGCGAAATAATTAAATAACTGAAGGAACACAACCTTTCGACTGTTTAGTGCTCCCCTTTCCATGGGAAGATACGTATAAGCTGGAGGGTTGTGTTTTTTGATGATTTTATTTTTGCGGGCTCTGAGGAGAAGATTGTAACTGCTTACAAATCACCCGTTTGAGCAAGTGGTGAAAGATTATAAATAATAAGAAGCCTGCCCCAGATAACTGTTGCAAGCCTCCCCTAATTAAAATAAATTTAAATACATATCAATTAGTTGCTGTCCGTAAAAGTAAGTGATTATGGATGCAACGACAATGGATGGGCCAAATGGAACCGGTGTTTTTCGTCCTTTTCCTTTGATTTTCAGTACAATGATTCCAGTAATCATACCAATAATAGAAGCTAAAAATAATGTGATTAACGTATCCGTTGTACCAAGTACGAGCCCAATGAGTAGGAAGAGCTTAATATCCCCTCCGCCCATACCACCTTTTGAAACAACAGCGATGAGCAGCAACAGACCAAACCCAACAGCAGCACCGACGATACTATCCCACCAAGTATCAAGCGGAGATATAATCCGACCGATAATTAGGATTGGTAAGAAAAACAATAAAATTCTATCAGGGATAAGCATATACGCAATATCTGAAACGTTAATAATCACTAATAACGAAATAAATAATAGCGCGACGAACAATTCCCACGTAATGCCTAATTTCCACGTCGCAAAGGCAAATAACACACCTGTCGCAAGTTCTGTAATCGCATAAATCGGCGACACTTTTGCACCGCATGTACGACATTTTCCTCGTAAAAATACATAAGAAAAAACAGGTACGAGATCGATAGCGCTTAAACGGCGATTACAACTTACACAGTGTGAAGGTGGTGCTACAATCGACTCTTTTTTGGGTATCCTTAATCCTACCACATTATAAAATGAGCCAAATACTAACCCAAAAATCCCTGCAAATACTGTATACACAATTTCCATTTCCAACGCTCCTAACGAATACCCGTCTCTTAATCATTCATAATAAAATGTTGTTACTTGCACACTTGCTGAAACGGCTTCTGTTTTATCTTCAGCAAATGCATCCTCTTCACCTGGAAGTGAGAAATCAATAGCATCAATATGCATGACACGCTCAATTTGCTCCATTTCCTTAATAAATTTAACGAGATGCACCTCATCCGGTGAAGTAACATCCACATTAAAGGTGATGAGCTTTAATGATGGCGGTAAAGATTCCACGGCAATTGTTGAAACGGGTAATGCTTCAGACGCCTGCTCCTGTTCTGTTGTTTCTGATATCATAGTGTCTGTACCATTCTCATCCGTAGTTTCCGTCTGCTCTTCCGTTGAGGTTGTCGCGTTTGGATCAGATAGACCCGAGTTAGAAACTAACTCATCGTAGTTATTAAAATCAATGCTATTAATACGAGAGCCAGTAATATACTCAATCTCTTCTATGTTGAGAATTAGTTTATCAATTGCACGATTTGCTGGTACCTTTTTACGTAAAGTAAACTCATTTTCTGATTGTGTTGATTGTTGTTCCTTTAACAGCATTAACTTTTCTTCTAATGAAGCTACCTCGGTTTGAAGACTGTCTACCTCATAGCTTATTGAATCTGCTGAATCCTGCTTCGGCGTGACAACATAATAATAAATCGCAAATAATAGTGCCATCACTAAAACAATCAACAATAAGATGGTTGTGTTTTTACTACTTGAGCTGGATTTCATTCACGTTCACCTCCAGCAGCTACATACGCTTGATTGAACACTAAACTCAATTCTACGGAATAGCGGGGCACTTCATCAAATGACACCGTATCACTTTCATTTTGTCCAGTCGGATCCAGTTCAAAATCTTGAACAGCGTCCACTTGTACATCATCAAAAAACGGACTTTTTTCTAAACGACTCACATAGCTTGAAATCATATATAGTGTTTCAAAATCAGCTTCCACATGAACCGCATTTTCCGAGAATTCATAGGCTCTTAAATACGTATTTTGCGGCAATAGTTCTTTCATCGCATCAACAATAGGCGTTACCGCATACGATACACGCTCTACAAATGCTACCGATTCCTCTAACGTGCCCTGACTTTTTGCTTCAATAGCCTCTATTTCAGCAGTAAGATTCTCAATCGTCGTGGTTAATGAATCACGCTCGGACGCTAGGCGAATCAAATCACTATTTTCATTAAAATAAATCCAGCTGAATAAAACCAACGTTAAAACAGTTAAGACCGTAATAACTAAAAACATGACTTTCGAATTGGACTCGCCCTTTTCAAGTTTGGGCATCAGGTTAATATCTGGAATCATACGTTAACCTCCTTTAAAGCAAGTCCCAATAATGTTGCATGCTTCGCCTTACAGTTTGGGAAAATGGATGCAATCACGGCATCATCGACAATTCGAACAGGTGTTGATAAATTTTCCTCTATCATTCTTTCAATTGTTTTTAATA
>JAZUES010000103.1:0-44550 GCA_045640265.1 Solibacillus sp. | reverse complement strand
GTATGATTTCTTGAAGCACTATAATATTCCTGTAATCGTTGTTGCAACGAAAGCAGATAAAATCCCAAAAGGTAAGTGGGATAAGCATAAAAAAGCAGTACGTGAAACACTAGAAATGGATAAACAAGATTCCTTACTAGTTTTCTCATCTGAAAAAGGCTTAGGTTTAGAACAAGCGTGGGCTGAAATCGAGTCACGTATGTAAAAGTAAAGAGAGTGCCCTGTAAGTATTAACTTATGGGGCATTCTCTTTTTTATGAAATTGGAATAAATCCTTGATGTATGAAGACTTTTGCCGATAAAAATGATAGGAGGTGTTCTTATGGATATAGCAGCACTAGCAATGTCGTTGAAACAAACAGAATTAATACAAAATGTTACATTGGCGGTTACAAAACAAGCGATGGTATTTCAAGAGCAATCTACGGATCAACTGTTAGAAATTTTAGATGCACCACACCCAACGTCAGGTCAAACGATTGATGTGTTCGTATAAAATTTTGCATCTAGTACAGTGCGGAGACACGAGATATTTGGTAAACTATAGCGAGGATACAAACATTAAATTACATATTATACAAAATTTGGCATGTTTTATTACCAATTGACGAATAGAAAAAGTTAAAGATCTAATAAAATATAGTTAATAGCAGTGATTAATACAAAGGAGGCGACACAGTTGCTAAAAAGATTCACAATTTTATTCATAGCAATTATTTTTGTTTTGGCAGTGGTACCGTTTGAGCAACCAGCTGAAGCAGCAGGAAATTATACATATGTAAAAGCTAATTATAATGAAACAGCAGATAAGAAGGGGAATGTGACACGTACATTAAAAAGTGTAACGGTCATGTCGAGCGCAGGGAAGTACGTCACTTTTTCAGTTAATAATTCAACGTTGTACTATGTAAACAATACGAAAACTACAATTAGTGGCTTGAAAGCTGGTATGAAAGTTACTGTTTATGCAAGTAGTAGCAAGGCGACAAAAATACAAGGGACGACAAATAATGGTAGCGGCGCCATTGTTGCAAATAGCAAACAGATTTTAGGAGCAGTAACTGAAATTGACCCAAACGGCTTGTACATTAAAGTGAAGCCAGATGGTGGAAGCAATCAAATGTACACAGTGAACTACAATACAGAATATTTTAAGAATAATAATTCTGTAGACTTAGATGAACTATATGTAGGTGATCGTGTACGTTTGAAATTTGCGAGTGCCAATACAAAAACAGTTTCACGATTAGAAATTGTGAGTTCTTCATCAATTTTAGTACAGGACCTTTATAAAGCTCAATTAAATACAGTGAATACTGGTAAAAATACAATTACAGTGAAAAATTCACAACCATTATTAAACTGGGAGTTCGGTACGGCTGTGTCACAATCACTAAAAACGTATACATATACGAATAACACATCTATTTATGTCGGGAATACAAAAATTACGAAGGCGAAATTAAAAAACTATCAAAATAGTGATTTATATTTTGTGACATCAAAACAATTTAGTAAAGAAATTGTTAATAAAATTATTGTTCTTAAAAATAATGAATTTACATTCTACCAACCAGTTACAAGTACGGATTTAACATTCAATCACTTTGTGTTATCTAATAATCGAAATTTAGAATATCATAAAGGGTCAATTTTAATCCGTAATGGTCGTTTAATTGAACCAGAAGGCTTTAATTCGATGAACTCGGCTAATTCAATGGTTCAAACATCGGCCTTTGTTATAGCTGATGGCGTAGCAAATCCAAAGTATGCACATGTAGTAGATATTACAAATGATAGCTTAAGCGCACCAAATCTATCGGGACATCAACTATACTTCGGTATGCTTGATTTAGCGGATTTAGATGCATATAAACTAGAACTTACAGATGTTCTTCAATATAAAAATAATCACTGGTCAAAATACAAAGCAGATTCAGTATTTGCATTTAGTAATTCTACTGCTGCAACAGAATTTAATAACACATTAGTATTCCCAGAGATGGAGTTAGACAGTTATGAAGGGGACTATGGTTATTTCTATGTGAAAAATGGACATGTTCAAGCAATCCATTTTGTTGGAGACGACTCGGGGTATGCGCATTTAACTACAACAGGTCGTATTAAATCGATAAATTCTAATACAATGACTGTCAATAATGCAAGTCAATGGCTTGAAAGTACAGGTGAATGGACGTATTTAGGAGAGTCGGAAGTGGATTTAGACAACATTATGTTCATTAAAGGTGGTAAAGTTGTCGATAAAACGCAACTTAAAGCTAATAATCGTGTTGTATTATTAATGGATGAAAGTGAACATACACATATTGTTATCGTGAACGAATAAATAATAATTGGCAAGGAGTTGTCTCAATCGTTTTGTGGCAACTCCTTTACGCCGATTTTAAGAAATTGATTTCAAAAGTAACAGGCAGTTAGACCACGATTGAGATCTAATAGAAGCATATTTGGAAGATAGACTACCCGTATTAGCCCGATTGGCTCAACTATCAACCATTGCGGGATTTTGCGACCCCAAGATGATTGAAGGTTTACTTTATAAGAAAAGAGGTTGGATGCATGCGAAAATTAAAAACTGTTTCAACGATATTCTTTTTTACAATGCTGCTTGTCGCATTTATAGCAATACCAAAACAATCCTTTGCAAAGTCAATTGACGTAACGGGCGGTATAAAAAATGAATATCAATATGAAGAATACGTTTTCTTGACAGGAAAACCAGTCAAATTTACAGGTACAAATAAAAATGTATCAGTAACAACAAAAGAAAATAAAGGCAAGTTAACAGAAACGTATAAATTTACACTAACTGGACCAAATGGTGAAAAACTAACGCGTAATTTTGCTTATACATATGATGTAGAAAACTATGATCAAATCGGGCAAAGTACAGCTACTGGAGAAGTAACAAAGTTTACTGAAAAAATTGTAATCGGTGACAAAACTTTTACTTTAGCAGATTATCAATTATCAAAAAGTACAGTAACAGACAAGCGCCCAGCTTCGGATTACTATGCAGGTGAAGCGATTGCACGCAAAACGTACACAGTTGCAAAAGACGGTAAAGAAACAGTAACGGTTGAAATTGATAGCCATAATGAAGGTTATGAAAATTTCTGGGGTGCAACTGAAACACAAATTACCGAATACAACTATACATTTGAAAATAAAGGCCAAGTAAAAGAAGGTACAGTAACGAATACGGTATCGACAACTAAATCCCGAACAACTGAATACAACGAAAATACCGCTTCGCTATCTAGTTTTAACGGGAATTACAAAACAATTAGTACAGCAGATACTGTCTCAAAGTATGAATATGATCTACCAGTAACAAGTGGGACAGTTGCATTAGATATCGAATATATGCCAAAAGTAGAAATGCTGAAAATTCCGAAGTTCCGCGATTTAGCATCAAGTTGGGCAAAAGGAAATATTGAGTCATTATATGCGCTTGGTATTTTAAATGATGATTCAAATTTCTTCTCTCCATCTACACCAATGCTACGTTACGACTTTGCAATTGCTATAGGGAAAGCAATTGATTTACGTGTATTAGAAGATACTTCAAAACGTAAATCAAAGGTGCCAACGAAAGCGATTTTTAAAGATGTTTCGAAAAGTAAGAAAGATTATGATTACTTAGTAGCATCTGTTCAAAAGGGTGTTATTACAGGTACGACCCCAGCGACTTTTTTACCGGACAGTTTTTTAACTCGCGAACAAGCAGCAACTATTTTAGTTCGTGCATTAGGACTTGAAGAGAAAGCGCCAGATCCAGGTTATTCAACGAACTTCAGTGATGATTACAAAATTAGCGATTATGCACGAGATTCGGTTTATATTGCAGAACAAGTCGGTTTAATGTCTGGTAGCTATGGTAAGTTCAATCCAAAAGGAACATTAACTCGTGCAGAGGCATCGGCCATTATTGATCGCTTCTTAAACCACTTAGAAGCAAATTTAAAACAAAATTATCGTGATGATGTAATGAACTTTTGATTGAGGAGGTACAACAATGAAGACATTTAAACGTATTATGGCCATCCTATTATCGTGCTTATTAATTTTTTCTGTTGGATTACCGATGAATGCAACGCCAGCAGATGCAGCGACGAATAACACGATTAAAGATGTGAAAGCTTCACATTATAGCTATCAGGATGTTCAATGGGCCGTAAGTAATGGCTATTTAACATTAGATAAATTAAACAAGTTTTATCCGAATACGCAAGTGAAGGAATGGCATATGTTAAAAATGCTTGCGACACTTGATAAAAACTATAATTTTAGTATCGATCAAGATGTGATGTATGCTTACTATGGAAATCTGAACGTTCCTTTATATGGGGTATCTAATACATCAAAACGTAATGCCAATATCTCACGTGGTCATTTTGCACGAATTTATGCAGCAATGAATGGCTTAGATTTATCGGAGGCCCAAGCAGTTCAGTATTTATACTTAACGGAAATTACGAATGGTACAACGGGAAAACGTACATATGAAGACTATAAGCCAAATCAAACGATTACACGTAGTGATTTAGCTATTTTCATGCACCGTATTGTGAAGCAAGGTACTGTTGCATTAGAAGGCCTAGCAGAAACGGCATCTGGCAAAGACAATGGCAAAGTTACGTTACCGAATAACTTCATTGAAAGTAAGGGCGGTTCTGTAGAAATTCCATTGCAACCAGGCAAAAGTGTCAATGATAAAGAAAACCGTCCAGATGTTTATAAAGCCGTAAAAAATATTGATGTGGAATCCGAATCATTAATTGCTAATGGAATAGATTCAACATTAGTAACACTTCAACTACGTGATAGTTACGGTAATGATATTCCTTATGATGAGTCGTTAGAATTTAAAGTAACATCTAAAGCAGGCGCTACGCTTTCAGAGACAGGTACAAATACGAGTGGAAATGTAACGACGGTTTTCACAGATGGTCCTGAATTAAATGTATTCGTAACGGCACCAGCATTAACAAAATCGGTTGTAGATACAATCTACTTTGAAATGGTGAACCCAACCGATCAATATTACACATATAAAAACCAAGTAATTGAAGCATCAGTCCGTTATGTTCCAACGCCAGAATTGCGTATTTCTTATGAAGTATTCGATCCTGATCAAACGGAATGGGCAGGCGGCGATGTCAATCCAGGTGTGAAACCTTTACCTGCATTACCTCAAGGGATTGGTGATGGCGGGACAACAGTGAACTTCACTGAAAAAGGTATTATTACTGTTACCGACGTAAACGTTGATGAAAAATTATTAGAAGGTTCAAAGTGGGAAACTTATACAAACCAATCAACAGGTCAGTTAACGCAAGGAAATGTCAATTCTGAAGAGATTCAATACGGAAACGCAGAATTAAAAATAGAAGGACAAACAATTTCAGTCTGGTTATTTGAGAAAATTTTGGACAACTTAATTTATGGCACAGAAAATGATACGAGCTGGGGTGGAGCTGGTAACGCCAAAGTGATGTACACAATCAATAAAGAAGGTCGTGCTACTTATGATTTACAAGGTGTGATTTCGGATGAGATTACTTCTAAATTCGAATCGACATTGCTATCAGCGATTATTTACTTACTTGACGACGAGATATTACCAAAAGTTGATAGTATAACATTAACGCATGAAGAAAGTGTTGTTGCGATTAAAGCGTTATACGACCGTTTAAGTCAAATTGATAAAAACTTATTACAAAAAGAGTACGCAGACCGAATCGGTAAACTTGAAGGTGCCGTTGCAAAAGTTGCTGTTTTAAATAAAGGGAAAGAGCTACAACAACGTCCTGAAGGTATGGATCGTTACACGAAAGTAATCGTCAATTTAGTAGCACCAAGTGGAGTAGTTATTACCGATTACCGTGGGACAGTAGAAATTGAGTTTAACGGGAAAACGAAGCTTGTGTCATTTGATACAAATACAAAGGATTATAATAAAGGAACAGGTTATGCAGGCTCAGCAGTAGTGTACTTTGATGATATTTTATATGGTTATTCAACAATCAAAGCAAAACTTGTTGATACAGATCCACGTTATACGAAAGTATTGGAAAGCCTGTACAATAAAACCGTTTCAAAAAAAGCATTTACGAATTCAAAATTCGAACAAAAAAGCTGTAAAAATAACGAAATCGCCTTTTTAATTGACCATTCAGGTTCGATGAAAAAAAGCGATAAAGATAATTTCACAGCAACGAAAGTGAAGCAAATGATTCAAGCTGCACAAGTAGATCCTACACATGCGTATCGTTTTAATAATAAATCGATTTTTGAAGCATCAGGTGCGTCAAATACAGTTGCTACAACACAAGATTTATTGAAATATCAATCAAAAGATGCTAACTCAACCGAATTAATAAAATCTGCGACAACCGTTATTAATAACTTCTCTAACAATAATACAAATAAAGTGTTAGTTATCATTACAGATGGTAAGGCAAAGAAAAATGGCTTGGAGAATTTCAAGAAATCAGCTGAAGCAAAGGGTGTAAAAATTTACACGATTTCAGTTGGTAAATACACTTCAGTTAATGAAAGCCTATTGCAAAATCTTACTGCAAATGGCGGTCAATATTTTAATATTACGGATGTGCATAATTTACACAGTCCATTCCAATCAATTTTAAAAGCTTTATGTGGTGGAACAATTGATACGGGCAGCATGTGTTTAGTAGCTGATTCGCTATTTAATGAAGGCTCAGTCAGACTAACAAAAACAAATGTAGAAATGAAAGCAGAAATTAATAAATCGTGTACAAATGTTGCAAAAGTTATCGTTGTATTTACGGCTAATAGTGGAACAACGATGTTTGAATTGAAGAATGCCAATAATGGGGTTTATAAGTTATCTAGAAAGATAACCCAGTTCAAACAATTTAATTTATACAAAGAGATAGAAATCGAAGCTTACGATGCAAATGATAATTTAATTGCAACGAAAGACGTAACACTATAAAAATTAGCCATTCCACAGATTATTTTTTGTGGAACGGCTTTTTTTGCTTCATTATGCTCATAATAAATGCAATTGTTACCATAAAGTTCGAGAATGTTGAAAAGCTTTTAGAACTTTGTTAAACTTACTTTAGAATTATTCTAATGTAAAAATACTTTTCATAGCATGTTCACAAAATGAACGTGAATAATGAAATCTTTATGATACAATAGGATTTATGAATTAGAACGTGTGAGGTGTAGGGGTTCATGCATACATTAGTGGTAGGCCTGAATTATAAAACAGCGCCAGTTGAAATTCGTGAAAAATTATCCTTCGTAGAGCAGGATATTCCGAATGCAATGGTAGCGTTGCAAAATCAAAAAAGCATTTTAGAAAATGTTATTGTATCTACATGTAACCGTACTGAAATATACGCGGTAGTAGATCAATTGCATACAGGTCGTTATTATATTAAACAATTTTTAGCTAACTGGTTTAACATCCCTATGGAACAATTCGAAAATCATTTATTCATTCGTGAAGAAGATGATTCATTAAATCACTTGTTCCGAGTAACTGCAGGCATTGACTCGATGGTATTAGGAGAAACACAAATTTTAGGTCAAGTGAAAAAAAGCTTCCTTCAAGGTCAAGAAGTAGGTTCAACAGGAACTGTTTATAACCATTTATTTAAACAAGCCATTACATTTGCAAAACGCGCACATAGCGAAACATCAATTGGTGAAAATGCAGTTTCTGTATCTTATGCTGCCGTTGAGTTAGCGAAAAAGATTTTTGGTTCATTACAGAACAAGCATGTTGCAATTTTAGGTGCTGGTAAAATGGGTGAACTGGCGATTCAAAATCTACACGGTAATGGTGTTGGACAAGTAACCGTTATTAATCGTACATTTGAAAAAGCACAAAACTTAGCATCAAAATTTGATGGCGATGCAAAAGCAATGAACGAATTACAATGTACATTATTAGAAGCAGACATTTTAATTAGCTCAACTGGTGCAACAGATTATGTCATTGATTATGATTTAATGAAGGATGTTGCGAAATTCCGTAAAGGTGATCCATTATTTATGGTCGACATCGCAGTGCCACGTGACTTAGATCCAAAAATCGGTGATGTACCAAACGTATTCTTATATGATATCGATGACTTACAAGGAATTGTACAAGCCAATTTAGCAGAGCGTGAACGCGCGGCAAATGAAATTACAGCAATGATCCAAGGTGAAATCGTCCAATTTAAAGATTGGTTCAAAACTTTAGGTGTTGTCCCAGTTATTTCTGCGCTACGTAAAAAAGCAGCTTCAATTCAAGCAGAGACAATGATTAGCATAGAGAATAAAATGCCGGATTTAACAGAACGTGAGCGCAAAATTTTAAATAAGCATACGAAATCAATTATTAACCAGCTATTAAAAAATCCAATTCTTCAAGCGAAAGAAATGGCGACTTCTAATACTGCAGCACAAGAACTTGCTTTATTCCAACAAATTTTTGGCATAGAAGAAGACGTGCAACAAGAAGTACGTTTACAACAGCAAGAGAAACCGAAAAATGAACAAGTAGGAACAGATATAAGTGGCAATCCAAGCTTTTCTTATTAATAAGAGCTGTATGAATCAATATTAAAATTGCCACATATGTTAGTACTTTATTTAAATAAATGTTAAGCGTTTTCGTATCTCTATGGTAAAATTGTAGATATTGAAAACGCTTTTTTCGTTGCAAAAAAATAGAGAGATTTTTAATTGGGGAAGGATGCATATGACGACAATAGTAATGGCAAGACTATATGAGCTCATGATCATTCTCTATGCGCTCAGTATCGTGCTTTATTTTACGGACTATTTATATAAAAATGTAAAATTTAGACGTGTTGCATTTTGGTTCGTTTCGATTGTGTGGGTATTACAAAACTTATTTTTAGTATTGTTTATAATAGAAACAAAGCGCTTCCCAATTTTGACCCTGTATGAAGGGGTATTCTTTTATGCATGGTTGTTAACGACATTTTCAATCGTCTTACACTGTATAGCTCGTGTAGATCTACCAGTTGTCTGTTTAAATTTACTAAGCTTTATCTTTTTGACGATTCATTTATTCTCACCACCAACAGCCGAGCAAATTGTAGGAGAATCACTCATATCGGAAATGCTAGTCATTCATATTAGCTTTGCAATTATTTCGTATGTGGCATTCTCGATAGCGTTTGTTTTCTCAATATTGTATTTAATTTTGTACCGCATTTTAAAACAAAAAAAGCTTACTCATTTATGGTCAAGATTACCTAACCTACAGCAAATGTTGAAGTGGATAAATTTATCAACAATAGTTGGGGTTCCACTGCTTTTAATTAGTTTGATTTTAGGACTTGGGTGGGCATTTGTAACGCTTGAAGGAGTTTCAATTTTTGATGTTAAAATTGTGGGCTCGTTTGTTGTATCCGTAGTGTATTTAATCATTTTCCTACTTCATCGTAGAGGAACATTATTAGGTGCTGTATACGCGCGAGTACATATTTATTTATTTTTACTCGTTGTCGTGAATTTTTTCCTCGGCAGCAAATTATCGAATTTCCATCTATGGGTTTAACAGAAAGGTCGGAGTAACTTGAGAAAAATTATTGTAGGTTCACGAAAAAGTAAATTAGCATTAACACAAACAAACTGGTTTATTAATGAATTAAAAGCAGCAGGCGTGCCATTTGAATTTGAAATAAAAGAAATCGTCACAAAAGGCGACCGTATTTTAGATGTTCAATTATCAAAAGTTGGTGGTAAAGGTCTTTTCGTAAAAGAAATCGAACAGGCGTTATACGATAAAGAAATCGATTTTGCTGTCCACTCAATGAAAGACATGCCAGCTGTATTACCAGAAGGCTTAGTAATTGGTTGTATTCCTCCTCGTGAAGATGCGAGGGATGCATTTATTTCAAAAGGGCATGTAAAATTTGCTGATTTACCTAAAGGTGCAGTAGTAGGAACAAGCTCATTACGTCGTAGTGCACAGTTATTACAAGTGCGTCCGGACCTTGAAATTAAATGGATTCGCGGTAACGTAGATACACGCTTAAATAAATTAGAAACAGAAGACTATGATGCGATTATTTTAGCGGCAGCGGGTTTAAAACGCCTTGGCTGGAGTGAAACAATCGTAACTGAATATTTAGATACAGACATTTGTCTACCAGCTGTAGCACAAGGCTCTTTAGGAATTGAATGCCGTGCAGACGATGCCGAATTACTTGCGGAACTTGCGAAATTAACAGATGCAAAAACGTGGTCTACAGCACATGCTGAACGCGCTTTCTTAGCTGCAATGGATGGTGGTTGCCAAGTGCCAATCGCAGGCTATGCAACAGTTGAAGGCGATTCTATTACGCTAACGGGCTTAGTTGCAGCACCGGATGCATCTGTGACATATAAAGAAACGTTAACAGGTAACGATGCTGACAAATTAGGGAAAGCAGTCGCTGCAAAACTAACAGAGCAAGGTGCCTTTGAGTTAATTCAAAAAGTAAAGGCTGAGCTTGATGCTGAGTAAGCCACTAACAGGCAAAACGATTATTTTAACAGGTTCTTCCGTTGTTCAGTCGGTCATTGAACAGATTGAACAATATGGAGGCAAAGTTTTATCTTATCCCTTGATTGAAACAGTTGAAAAAGTTTCAAAAGAGGAGCAAACTTATTTACGTAATCTTTCGAAGTATCAATGGTTAATATTCACAAGTCAAAATGCGGTTAGCAGCTTTGTAACAAAATGTGAGCGCTACCGTATTCGAGTACCAGTGAAATTAAAAATTGCTGTTGTAGGTGAGAAGACGGCCGCATTATTAAAACAGCACGGCTTTAAGATTCATTTCATGCCGTCTGTTTTTAGTGCGGATGTTTTTGTGAAGGAATTCTCGCTTGCAGACGGTGAAAAAGCTTTGTTTTTACGCGGTAATATGGCGAAAAATACAATTCATGAAGGCACGGGAGCTGATGAATGGATTGTATATGAAACAAAAATATGTGAAGACTATTTACAACCATTACAAGAGAGCTTAAAAGAAGAAAAGCAACCTATTGTACTATTTGCAAGCCCGTCTGCAGTGGACGTGTATGCAAAACATATCGTACCAAATGTCGATTGGTGCTTCGTAAAATGTGCTTCAATCGGTCATGTCACAACGGCGGCACTTGCAAAATATGGCGTGGCGCCCATTGTACAACCGAAAATTTATACGATGCAAGCTGTCATTGAACAGCTCATCCTGGAGGAAAATACAAAATGACAGAACTTTATTTCCAACGTCACCGTCGTTTACGTAACAGTGCAGCGATGCGTGCTTTAGTAAAAGAAACTTACTTACACAAAGAGGATTTAATTTATCCACTATTTGTGATTGAAGGCGAAAATATTAAAAATGAAGTGGCGTCAATGCCAGGCGTATTCCAATTTTCATTAGATAACTTAGCAAAAGAAATTGATGAAATCGTGGAGCTAGGTATTCACGCCGTTATTTTATTCGGTTTACCAGCTGAAAAAGACGAAGTGGGTTCAGGTGCTTACCATGATCACGGTATCGTACAAAAAGCAACTCGTTTAATTAAAGCGCGCCACCCAGAGCTTTTAGTTGTTGCAGATACTTGTTTATGTGAATTTACAAGTCATGGTCACTGTGGTGTTGTTGAAGGCGATAAAATTTTAAATGATGAATCATTAAATTTACTTGCTCAAACAGCCATTTCCCAAGCGGAAGCAGGCGCTGATATTATCGCACCATCAAATATGATGGACGGTTTTGTAGCAGCGATTCGTGCAGGTCTTGATGCAGCAGGCTTTGAACATATTCCAGTGATGGCTTACTCAGTGAAATACGCTTCAAGCTTCTACGGTCCTTTCCGTGATGCAGCAGATGGGGCTCCGCAATTTGGTGACCGCAAAACATATCAAATGGACCCATCAAACCGTATGGAGGCAATTCGCGAAGCAACTTCTGATGTAGAAGAAGGTGCGGATTTCTTAATCGTTAAACCAGCATTAGCATACTTAGATGTAATTCGTGATGTGAAAAACAACTTCCCATTACCAATCGTTGCGTATAACGTATCAGGCGAATATGCGATGGTAAAAGCAGCAGCTATTAATGGCTGGATCGATGAGAAAAAAGTTGTCTTGGAAACATTACTAGGTATGAAGCGTGCAGGTTCTGATTTAATTATTACTTATCATGCAAAAGATGTTTGTCGATGGTTGGAGGAAAAATAATATGCGTAGTTACGAAAAATCAAAAGCAGCATTCGCTGAAGCAATTAATTTAATGCCAGGTGGGGTTAATTCACCAGTACGTGCATTTAAATCAGTAAACTTAGATCCAATCTTTATGGAATCAGGTTCAGGTGCGATGTTAAAAGATATTGATGGCAATGAGTATATCGATTATGTGTTATCTTGGGGTCCACTTATTTTAGGACACTCTCATCCTGATGTAGTAAAAGCAATTCAAGAGCAAGCTGCAAAAGCAACTTCATTTGGTGCGCCGTCACTATCTGAAAACAAACTTGCCAAATTAGTAATGGAGCGTGTGCCTGGTATTGAAATGATTCGTTTTGTTTCTTCGGGTACAGAAGCAACAATGTCTGCATTACGTTTAGCGCGCGGCTATACAGGACGCGATAAAATTCTGAAATTTGAAGGTTCTTATCATGGTCATGGGGACTCTTTACTAATTAAAGCTGGTTCGGGCGTTGCAACACTTGGTTTACCAGATTCTCCTGGGGTTCCAGTTGACATCGCAAAAAACACGTTGACTGTAGCTTATAACGATTTAGAAGCAACAAAAGTAGTGTTTGAAAAATTTGGTCATGAATTAGCGGCAGTAATCGTTGAGCCAGTAGCAGGAAACATGGGTGTTGTACCACCAAAGCCAGAGTTTTTAAAAGGCTTACGTGAACTAACAGAAAAACATGGCACGGTGTTAATCTTTGATGAAGTAATGACAGGATTCCGTGTTGACTATGGTTGTGCACAAGGTTATTACGGGATCACACCAGATTTAACAACACTGGGTAAAGTTATTGGCGGCGGCCTACCAGTAGGTGCGTTCGCAGGTAAACGTGAAATTATGGAGAAAGTCGCGCCAGCTGGTCCGATTTATCAAGCGGGTACTTTATCAGGTAACCCACTTGCAATGACAGCGGGTTATGAAACATTATCTCGTTTAGATAAAGATTCATATACGTATTTCCATAAGCTAGGTGACCAATTAGAAGAAGGTTTCCGCGCAGCTGCAACGAAATTTAACATTCCGCACACAGTAAATCGTGCAGGATCAATGATTGGTTTCTTCTTCACAAATGAAGACGTTGTGGATTTTGAATCAGCAAAAACAGCTGATTTAGAGCTATTTGCTGAGTACTTTAAATTAATGGCAGAAGAAGGCATCTTCTTACCACCATCACAATTTGAAGGGTTATTCATCTCAACTGCTCATACAGAAGAGCATATCGCTAAAACGGTACAAGCATTCCACACTGTATTTGAAAAATTAGCACGCTAATCACTTGAAACTCATAAATCTCCTTCCTATGCATAATGTAAACGTAGGGAGGGGATTTTTTTATGCTAGAGTGGAAAATGACAGAAGCATTCACGTTTCCAAGCTATCTAGGAAACGTAACCGGGGCTACTTTAACAGTAAAACCAAATTGGCAACAAGAAGAACTTGAGGACTCCATTGTTTTAAAAGGGGTATATGTGATTAAAGGGAATGTCCAATTTGATTTTGTACCGACTGATGATGAAAAGTCTATAGAAGGTACTTTTATCGAGCATCTCGATATTGAGCAAGATCAAGCTTATTTCGAATATGCATTACCATTTTCAATTGACTTCCCACGTGATGATGTGGAAAAAATTACGATGAAGGTGGAAGAGCAAACAGCTAGTTTTGAAAAAGGCGCTAATTGCACGTGCACATGGCAAGTATGCTGTGAAGTTCAAAAGAAGGAAGCTATGATAGTAGAAGTAGAAAAGAAGGAAGCCATAATAGTAGAAAAACCAGAAGTTGCAATAGTTGAAAAGAAGGAAGCTGCAATAGGTGAAAAGAAAGAAGTTGTGATAGCGGAACAACCGGCAGAAAAAATCGTGCAACAACCGATTGAATTAGAAGTTAAGGAACTTGCTGTAGAAGAAGTAGACTTAGACTACGTGAAGTCATTTGTTGTAGAGGGTAAAGAAACATCAACGGAGGAAGTTGATTTTTTTGAACAGCTTGCCGAAGCGTATAGTGTTGTACAAGTACATTTGAATAACAAAAAATGAAAATAAGCAGTAAAGAACGAAGGTGTTCTTTGCTGCTTTTTTTATGGAGATATTATGGATTTAATTTTCGAAAATATAGACTTCAATTATTCGTTGCATAAGGAAAAAAGTTCAGTTAAATAAAATCAATGAACAGTAAGTAGCTAATGACAATTAAAAAGAACAATAAAAAAATATCACCTGTTGTCGGAATGAAAATTGTGCGTAGGGCTTGGAACACCGTAACTGGGATGATGCAATGTTTCATAAAAAAACGTATTTTTCTTAGCCAAGGAGGAAGTAAATATGGATTATAGCCTTTGCGCAAAAATCATCATCTCCTTTTAAAAAGTATATGCAAAGCGTATTTAGTTCGTGCATTTTGTTTCTTTTCAGTGTAGCACTTGAAATTTTTTGTAAAACCGCTTAAAATGAGGTTCAACTATATATTTTGAAGTGAAGACTAGGAAGAGTATGTTGGACCATGGTGTGTAGAGAGGAAACGGTAGCTGAAAAGTTTCTACATCGTACTGACAGAAGGTAGCCTACGAGCTGACTTAGTGAACATACAGTAGCTAAGTTCCGGTTAAACACCGTTATCGAATGAAGTGCCGTTTAGGTATAGTACGCCGTATATTTTATTTGTATGCGAGCGCCTGGCTCTTCTAATAAAGGGTCAAAAGAAAGCGCTTGTCAGACGAGGAACGAAGCCGAATGAAGACGCGAATTGAACATGTAGTTCATGAGTGGACGATTGAGGCAAGTGACGAAGTATGCGAGCGCTTGACTTGACCCGACGGAATTAAAGGTGGTACCGCGAACTAACTCCCTCGTCCTTTTTTATAAAAAGACGACGGGAGTTTTTTTATTTCTAAACAATAGGCTCTGTAAAAACAACTGTTTTTAGGCCAGAGCGAATAAAAAGGAGAGATTCATCATGACGGAAATTACAATGCCAACAAAGTATGATCCACAAGCAACAGAAGCCGGCCGCTATGAATGGTGGTTAAACGGTAAATTTTTCGAAGCAGATCCTAAAAGTGAGAAGGAACCTTATTCAATCGTAATTCCACCTCCAAACGTAACAGGTAAATTACACCTTGGTCACGCATGGGATACAACATTACAAGATATTTTAATTCGTATGAAGCGCATGCAAGGTTACGATGCATTATGGTTGCCAGGTATGGACCATGCAGGGATTGCGACACAAGCAAAAGTAGAGCAAAAGTTACGCGCTGAAGGCATTTCTCGTTACGATTTAGGTCGCGAAAAGTTCTTAGAAAAAACATGGGAATGGAAAGGTGAATATGCTTCTCACATTCGTTCACAATGGTCTAAATTAGGTTTAGCATTAGATTACTCAAAAGAACGTTTCACATTAGATGAAGGCCTTTCTGAAGCAGTAAAAGAAGTTTTCGTTAAATTATACGAAAAAGGCTTAATCTACCGTGGTGAACGTATTATTAACTGGGACCCAGCTGCAAAAACTGCCCTTTCTGACATTGAAGTTATTCACAAAGAAGTAGAAGGCGCATTCTACCACATGGAATACCCACTAGCTGATGGCTCTGGTAAATTACGTATTGCAACAACGCGCCCAGAAACAATGCTTGGTGACTCTGGTATTGCTGTACACCCTGAAGATGAACGTTATGCACACTTGGTAGGTAAAACAGTAATCTTACCAATCGTAGGCCGCGAAATTCCAATCGTTGCCGATGATTATGTAGATAAGGAATTCGGTACAGGTGTTGTAAAAATGACACCAGCGCATGACCCTAACGACTTTGAAGTAGGTAACCGCCATAACTTAGAACGTATTTTAGTGATGAATGAAGACGGCACAATGAATGATTTAGCTGGAAAATATGCGGGTATGGATCGTTTCGAATGTCGTAAACAAATCGTTGCTGACTTACAAGAAGCTGGTATCTTAGTTGAAATCGAGCCTCATGTGCACCAAGTAGGTCACTCAGAACGTACAAATGCAGTAGTAGAACCTTATCTGTCAAAACAATGGTTCGTAAAAATGGGACCACTTGCAGAAGAAGCTCTTGCAATGCAAGCCAAAGAGGACGAAAAAGTAAACTTCGTACCAAATCGTTTCGAAAACACGTATAACCGTTGGATGGAAAACATTCATGACTGGTGTATTTCTCGTCAATTATGGTGGGGTCACCAAATTCCAGCATGGTACCATAATGAAACAGGTGAACTTTATGTAGGGAAAGAAGCACCTGCAGATAAAGAAAATTGGACACAAGATGAAGATGTACTTGATACATGGTTCTCATCTGCATTATGGCCGTTCTCTACAATGGATTGGCCAAACGAAGAAAGTGAATTATACAAACGTTACTACCCAACAAACACATTAGTAACGGGTTATGACATCATCTTCTTCTGGGTAAGCCGCATGATCTTCCAAGGGAAAGAATTTACAGGCGAACGTCCATTTAAAGACGTTTTAATCCACGGATTAGTACGTGATGCAGAAGGTCGCAAAATGTCTAAGTCTCTAGGTAACGGTGTTGACCCAATGGATGTTATCTCTGAGTATGGTGCGGATTCATTACGTTACTTCTTAGCAACAGGTTCTTCTCCAGGTCAAGATTTACGTTATACAACGGAAAAAGTAGAGTCTACTTGGAACTTCGTAAATAAAATTTGGAACGCATCACGCTTTGCATTAATGAACATGGAAGGCTTAACTTTCGAGCAAATCGATTTAACAGGTGACCTTTCAACTGCAGATAAATGGATCTTAACGCGCTTAAACGAAACAATTGAACATGTAACTGAATTAGCAGATAAATATGAGTTCGGTGAAGTAGGTCGTCACCTTTACAACTTTATCTGGGATGATTTCTGTTCTTGGTATATCGAAATGGCGAAATTACCACTATACGGTGAAGACGAAGCAGCTAAATTAACAACTCGCTCTGTATTAGCATACGTACTAGACAATACTATGCGTTTACTACACCCATTAATGCCATTCGTAACAGAAGAAATTTGGCAACACTTACCTCACGAAGGTGAATCAATTACAGTAGCTGCTTGGCCAACTGTAAACCCTGCATTCAACTTTGAAGAAGAAGCTAGTGATATGCAATTATTAATGGATATTATCCGTTCTGTACGTAACATTCGTGCAGAAGTAAACACGCCAATGAGCAAAAAAGTAGCTATGACGATTTCAGCAAAAGATGCTTCTATTGCATCTGTACTGGAAGCGAACAAAGGTTATATCGAAAAGTTCTGTAACCCAGACGGTTTAACAATTGGTACTTCAATCGAAGCGCCAGCACAAGCAATGTCAGCTGTTATTTCTGGTGCAGAAATCTTTATGCCACTTGCAGGTTTAATCAATATCGACGAAGAAATTGCACGTCTTGAAAAAGAACTTGAAAAATGGGCGAAAGAAGTAAAATTAGTTTCAGGTAAGCTATCAAATGAACGATTCGTAGCAAAAGCACCAGAAGCGTTAGTAGCGGCAGAACGTGAAAAATTAGCAGACTACGAAGCTAAATTCGTAACTGTTGAAAAACGTATTGCTGAATTAAAAAATATGTAATTTATTTTCGAAAGAGGTACCGAATATCGGTGCCTCTTTCTTTGATGTGATGTGTTATTCTAATATTTTCGCTATAATAGGTGTTATTACATATGAGATGCTTTGAACAGCAGTATTAGGGAGAGAGCGATAATGTTTCAAACGATGGAACAATGCACGGAGTTTATTTTTAAATTAAAAGCGAGTCAATATAAAGGGAAGCCACTACAATCCGCACATATCATTTTAGAGGCACTTGATAACCCAGAAAAGAAAACAAAATTTATTCATTTTGCAGGTTCAAATGGTAAAGGATCAACTTTAAATGCAACGCGTGAAATCTTAATGAATCATGGACTTCAAGTAGGTGCATTTATTTCGCCACATTTAGAACGTGCGAATGAACGAATAACGATTAATAAACAGCAAATTTCCGATAATGATTTTTTACGAATCACCAATGAAATTGCAACAATTGTTGAACAAAAATTGGACGGGAAGTTCCCAAGCTTTTTTGAAGTTGTAACGCTCATTGCCCTTCAATATTTTTCAGAGCAAAACTTAGATGTCGCCCTTTTAGAAACGGGAATTGGTGGACGATTAGATTCAACAAACGTCATCATACCTGAAGTTTCCGTTATTACAACGATTTCATTAGAGCATACCGATATGCTCGGGGATACGTATGCCAAAATTGCATTTGAAAAGGCAGGTATTATTAAAGATGGCAAACCCGTTGTCGTAGGGGTGAAAAATAAAGAAGCTTTGGCCGTTATTAAACAAGTGGCAGCTGAGAAAAATGCAACTATATATACTCTTGGTGAACAAATAAAGGTAGATCGAACAGCTACCCAACAATTTAACTATGAAGCAATTGTGAAACTGGATGAAATTGAGCTTGCAATGGTTGGTGAACATCAAATCGACAATGCAGCCTTAGCGATTACTGCAGCAAATATATTTTTAGAACATTTTGATGCGCTTAAAGTAAAAGAAGCATTAAAGCGTGCGAGATGGGAAGGTCGTTTTGAACGTATTGGATCGAACATTATTTTAGATGGCGCGCATAACTCTGAGGGGACAACTGCATTAATCCAAGCTTTAAAACTTATAGCGCCAAAGAAAAAATATAAATTTATTTATGCAGCCTTGCAGGATAAAGATCATGCAGTGAGCATTGAAATGATGGACAAAGTAGCATGTGAGATGCACTTTACTCAAATTGATTTACCTCGTGCAGCTAAAGCAGAACAATTGATGGCACAAAGTACACATGTGAAAAAAAGTGCGCATAGAAATTGGAAAGAACTTGTGACAGAACAAATGAATTGTTTAGCAGAGGATGAATTATTAATAATTACGGGCTCACTTTATTTTATTGCAGAGGTGCGCGGAGCATTTGTAAAAAAGGGGTGGCTGTAAATGATTCCATTACTTGATATGTATAAAGAACGCTGGTATGTGGAAAGTGACCATTCGATCAAACCGGGGTTATCTGCGATGCATGAAGCATTAACAGCTTTAAATAATCCGCAAAATGACTTACAAGTGGTACATTTCGCGGGGACGAATGGTAAAGGCTCTACATTAACATTTGTTGAATTTATAGCACGTGCACACGGACTTTCGGTCGGAAAATTTATGTCACCATGTATTGTCGATGTACATGATCAAATTCAAATTAACGGTCAACCGATTACGGAAGCACAAATGGATGATGTGTTTGAACAATTAGCAAAAGCAGAATTAAGTGGCAAGTTAACAGATTTTGAATTGTTAACGACAGCAATGTTTTTATTTTTTAAACAGCAGCAAGTAGACCTGGTGTTAATAGAAGCTGGCATGGGTGGTCGTGAGGATAGCACAAATGTCGTAAATCCAATTGTGTCAGTAATTTCGAGTATCGCACTCGAGCATACGAAATTCTTAGGAAATACATTAACAAGTATTGCAGGGCATAAGGCGGGAATTATTAAACAAGGAAAACCGGTCGTTATCGGTCAATTACCTGAAGAAGCGCTAGTCGTTGTAAAGGCTGAAGCGATTGAAAAAGAAGCACCACTATTTGAACTTGGCAAACAGTTTACGGTTCAATCTGACGAAGGAAATGAGACGTATGAAAATTATTGTTACCCGTTAACGATTGGAAACTTACAACGTCAGTTTTTAGGTGCGCATCAAGGGAACAATATGGCATTGGCAATTACGGCATTTTTAGAAGTGGTAAAAGCCTTTAAAATTCCACTTTCGATTGAAAAAATTCAGCATGCAATTCAACAGGCGCATTTAGCAGGTCGCTTTGAACAAGTATTACCGAATGTCTATTTTGATGGTGCCCATAATCCAGCAAGCATCCGTGCACTTGTAGATACAATTAAAAAGCAATTCTCAACAAAGCGTATTGAAATTATATTAGGTATTTTAGCGGATAAAGACGTAGCGACGGTACTTTCGATACTAGAGGAAGTAGGCGATGCGTTCTACTTTGTTGATATAACAAATGATCGAGCAATGCCTGCCAAAACTATTTTTGAACTAAGTAAAGCAAAAGAAAAGACAATTATTCAGGACGTTTTGACAATGTTACAACTGTCACCAGGTGAAGAAACTGTGCGAATTGTAACAGGCTCACTCTATTTATTAAGTGAGATTCGTCAAAATATACGGAGAAATAAATCTTTATAACGGCCTTTATAGGATTTTTTGCTAAAAAACAGGCGAAAACAAATGGCTGGTTCATTTTTCAAGAGTAACTTGTCAATTGATGAGAAAATAGCACGAAAACTTTTTTAGGTGAGACGACACTAGTCTCCCCTTTTTTTTGGTTTTATTTGATAAAGTGTGTTTAAAAAGAGGTGAGTTCATGCCCATTTTTCGTACAATTAAAAATAATTCTGTTATTCAGGCAGTATTTTTTGGCACATTAACAGGACTAGTCGGTGTATTCGCATTTATTCTATTATTACAACTTCCATCAAATGAACAACAAGAAGAGCTTGTACCAGCTTCTCAAATGTCGACTGAGCAGCAAGAAGTGTCTCAAGCGTTTTATGCATTGCAATTTGGTGTGTTTTCAAATTTTGATAGTGCAGCTCAATTTTTATCAAGCTACCCCACATTAAACAAGTCAGCGATATTTGAAGTAGATGGGAGCTATTATGTATGGTCTCAATTAGATATAGAAAAGGTTGCGGGGGCAAATGTAACGACCCCAAACTCCTTTTATAAACAATTAACGCTAACGAGTAGTTGTGCCAAGCAGGCTGATTTACAGTTACCTAGCTTATTGAAAGATGAGAAATGGTTTACAGGACAAGCCTTGACTACAAATGAAGATACAAAAAATACTGTGCCTGATAATTGGAATGAACAAATTACGGAAATTAAAAAGTTATCTACGAACGTAGGGGTTATTCGACTTCATTTACTAATGAATTATTATGAACACTTAGATTGCTTGAAAGTGACATTTTGACATAGAAAAGTTAGCTGAAATGTCAGCTTTTTAAAAGTTAGCAGAATGAAGTTAATTTTCCAAATTCCCATTTGTCGTTTACTATAGACATAGGAGGATTGGAAATGAATTTTACTACAGATCAACAAATTATTTTAGCCTCAGCATCACCACGAAGAAAGGAATTGCTCGGACTGCTTTCGATACCATTTACGGTACATACGAGTGATGTTGAAGAAACAAGCGTTGTCGCAGAAACGATGCAACAATATGTGAAAGAAGTGGCCCTATTAAAAACGCGTGATGTTGCAAAAAAATGCCCGAATAAACTAATTATTGGAGCCGATACAATAGTCGTTTTTAATAATCAAATTTTACACAAGCCACAATCACATGACGAAGCGGTTCAACATTTAATGAAACTTTCTAATAACCGCCATCAAGTAATGACAGCTGTGGCTATTGTCGAAGTAGATGGAACTGAGACGACTTTTGTCGAAGAAACGAATGTCGTATTTAAGGACATATCTAAAGAGATGATTGAAGCCTATGTCAATACCGGAGATCCATTTGATAAAGCAGGCGGATACGGAATTCAAACGAGTGGCGCCTTACTCGTAGACCGAATTGAAGGGGATTACAATAATGTTGTCGGCTTACCGATTGCATCATTAGTACAAAAATTGCTTACTTTACACTTACTAAAACTAACATTTTAGGAGTGATGGTATTGTCTATAACACCAGTAATAGATATGAAAATTCATGATGTTCATGAAGCAGATCGACCACGTGAACGATTGATTCGACAAGGTGCAAAAAGCTTATCAAATCAAGAATTAATTGCAATTTTACTTGGGACAGGCACGAAAAAGGAATCGGTACTAACCGTTGCCAGTCGTGTGCTACTTAATTTTGAAAAGCTGCATAACTTAAAGCATGCGACATTAGAGGAAATGACAGATATAAAAGGAATCGGTGAAGCAAAGGCTGTATTATTACTTGCATCGATTGAGTTAGGACGTCGTTTAGCCTCAAAAGATTTAGAAGAACGCTATACAATTCGCTCTCCAGAGGATGCAGCTTCTTACTTAATGCAGGATATGACCTCTTTACAACAAGAGCATTTCGTTTGTTTGTTTTTAAATGTTAAAAACCAAGTAATTCACAAACAAACAATATTTGTAGGAAGTTTAAATGCAAGTATCGTTCACCCAAGAGAAATTTTCCGCGAAGCTGTCAAACGTTCGGCAGCTTCGTTAATCTGTTCTCATAATCATCCGAGCGGGGTACCAACACCGAGTCCAGAAGATATTGATGTGACCAATCGCTTATATGAAGCTGGAAAAATAGTAGGTGTAGATTTACTTGATCATGTAATTATCGGTGACCACCAATTTATCAGCATGAAGGAAAAGGGCTATTTTTGATCTAATAGGCTACCTAAAGGTGCATACTTTTAGGTAGCTTTCTATTTTTTGTTGATAATTAACTAAAAGAGGGTATAAATATTATATACTTGAAAGCAATTCGACATTTTGTTATCTATTTGTTTAAAATTGTAGATTTTATAGGCAATGCAACTTTTGTTTGTTATATTCGTCATGTCTGTGTGGTTATATTGTTAAATCTTACATATTAAATTTAATTGTTTCAAAACGAAAATAGAAATACAATAGAGAAGTAGTGTTATATAAAAAAACATTCGACAAAAGTCGAGATAAGTAGCATGTGACACTATAATTTTTTGATGTAATTCGGTATAATAGAGCGTATGATTTTAGCAACATCATAAATAATAGAATTGGTTTTATAAGAAAGGGAGTACTTAATTTGTTTGGATTAGGAAATAAGGATGTCGGGATAGATCTTGGCACAGCTAATACATTAGTATTTGTTAAAGGAAAAGGAATTGTATTACGCGAACCATCAGTGGTAGCGAAAAATACGAAAACGGGAGAAATTGTTGCAGTAGGTAACGATGCGAAAAACATGATTGGCCGTACACCAGGCTCAATTGTTGCAATTCGTCCAATGAAAGACGGCGTAATCGCTGACTTTGAAATTACTACAGCAATGATTCAATACTATTTAAAAGAGGCAATGAAAGCTTCTGGTTCTAACTGGAAAAAACCAAATGTTATGATCTGTGTACCATACGGAATTACTTCAGTAGAACAACGCGCTGTAATTGATGCATCTCGTCAAGCGGGTGCAAAAGAAGCGTTCACAATTGAAGAGCCATTTGCAGCAGCAATCGGATCTAATTTACCAGTTTGGGAGCCAACAGGTTCTATGGTTGTTGATATCGGTGGCGGTACAACAGAAGTAGCAGTTATTTCACTTGGTGGTATCGTAACAAGTGAATCAGTACGTATTGGTGGTGATGCGATGGATCATTCAATTATCGCATACATCCGTAAATCTTATAATTTAACAATTGGTGAGCGTACAGCAGAATCTGTTAAAATGGAAATTGGTACAGCACGTGCTGAAGGTCCATCTGAAACTATGGAAATTCGCGGACGCGATTTAGTAACAGGCTTACCAAAAACAATTGAAATTACATCTGATGAAATTTCAAAATCATTAAGTGAAGCAATTGCTTCTATTGTTGATGGCGTGAAAAAAACTTTAGAACAAACACCACCAGAGTTATCTGCTGACGTTATGGAACGCGGTATTGTATTAACAGGCGGTGGCGCATTATTACGTAACTTGGATAAAGTTATTAGTGATGAAACAAAAATGCCAGTATTTATTGCAGAAAACCCATTAGACTGTGTTGCAATTGGAACAGGTAAAGCATTAGATAACATCGATTTAGTTCGTGCGCAACAAGTGAAGTAAGGAGGACTGACTAGCAGTGCCACATTTTACAAATAAAAAATTAATTGTACTATTAGTAAGTGTAATTTTTCTTGTGGCATTGATAGGTTTCTCTCTTCGTGATCGTCATAACGCAACTTTACCCGAGCAAATTATTAAAGATACAGTTGGCTTTGCGCAATCTATTTTTGCAAAGCCAACAAATTACATAACAGGTATTTTTAGCAATATTGATTCGCTGTTAAATACGTATGAGGAAAATCAACGCTTAAAAATGCGCCTAGAAGACTTTGCGGTTCTACAAGCTGAGGTAAGTACTTTGAAAGCAGAAAATGCCTCATTACGTGATCTAACAACGATCGAGGATAGTTTGCGCGATTTCGACCCGATTCAGGCGACGGTCATTGCGAGAAACCCTGATCAATGGGAAGAAAAAATTATTTTAAATAAAGGTACAGCGCAAGGCGTTGAAAAAAATATGGCTGTAATGACTTCACGAGGTTTGATTGGGAAAATCGTTATTGCGACACCATATACTTCTGAAGTTGAACTGCTTTATACAAATAATGAAAATTATCGTGTATCAGCGATTGTAATCGGTGATAGTAACGAGGAAATTCATGGTTTAATAGAAGGTTATGACGAAGAACGTAACGAATTATTATTAAAGCGCATTGATTCAAAATTAAAATTAAAAGTTGGCGAAAAAGTTCTTTCATCAGGCTTAGGTGGTATTTTCCCGAAAGGCATTTTAATCGGTGAAGTAACAGAAGTGACAACAGACGATTTTGGTTTAACAAAAATGGCTTATGTGAAACCAGCAGCAGACTTTTCAATGCTAGAAAATGTAATCATTGCAAAACGTGAGACGATTGCAATTGATGGTGCAGATGGAGATTCAACAAATAACGATTTAACAAATGGATCTGTCTCTGAAGAAGCTGAGGGGGAAGAGTAATGCTCGTTCGAATTCTTATTCCAACAGTTGCAGCAATTTTGTTTCTACTAGAATCAGAATTTGCAATGTTCTCACCGATGGAGTTTAATGGTGGAACTTACTTTTTAATCCCTCGTTTTGTTGTCTTATATTTAATCTTTTTAGCTATTTATTATAACCGTAAAAAGGCAATGATTTATGGCTTAATTTTGGGGCTCTGTTTTGATGTCTTTTACATCAATATTATTGGGCTATATACATTTTTATATCCAGCAGTTTGTTTTATTGCAGGATGGTGTATGAAACGAATTCATCCACATCTTTTATTTTCAACGATTTTAGCAATCCTATTAATAAGCTTTTTAGAAATCGCCATTTATGAATTTTTCTATATGATTCAATTTACTAAAATGGCATTAATGCCATTTTTATTGTATCGACTTATGCCAACGATTTTGGCAAACTTACTGTTTTTAGTAATGCTTGGGTGGGCGTTTAAATATTTAATTCGCGCCCGCGTGCTTCAACGTGCTCAGTAGTATTCATAAAATTGTAGCGTGAGGTGACTGGAAAGCTATGAAAAGGCAACTTGTCCATATTAAAGGGACGAAGGATGGATTAGTACTTCGACTAGATGACCAGTGTTCTTTTTCGGAATTAGTTGAAGAACTTGGAAAAAAAGTTACAGAAGGTCATCTTGATGGTAAAATAGATGTACAATTGCATTTAGGAAAACGTTACTGTACGCTAGAACAAAAAGTCCAATTAACAAAGACCGTTGAACAACAGCAAAATTTGCATGTTAAAAATGTTCAAAGTGATGTGCTGACGCTTGAAGAAAGCCAGCAATATCTGGAAGAGAACCGTTCTGAAACTTTTGTTGGAATCGTACGTTCTGGACAAGTTCTTCGTGCAACTGGGGATATTCTCATTTTAGGTGATGTCAATCCAAATGGACGAATTGAAGCAGGTGGTAGCATTCATATTGCTGGAAAATTAAAGGGGATTGTTCATGCAGGGGTTAATGGTAATGAATTGGCGATTATTTCAGCCTCTCATTTTGAACCAACGCATGTACTCATTTCAAATCATGTTGAAGTGATGACAAATGAAACACAGTACCTCCTGCAACATACGGAGCAAATTTTTGCTTATATAGGTGAAAATGATGCAATTTGTTATGACAGAATTCAAGAAGTAAGAAATATCCGACCGAATTTATCAACATTTAAAGGGGGAAGCTAGATGAGTGAAGAGGAATTATTATTCGGAAAGAATATTGATGAAACAATTGCTCAAGATGCTACCTTACATATGGAAGGAGTCGCTAATGTGGGAGAAGCGATCGTAATAACTTCAGGAAAAGGTGGCGTAGGAAAAACGACTACGACAGCCAACCTTGGTACTGCATTGGCCTTACAAGGTAAGAGAGTTTGCTTAGTTGATACTGATATAGGCCTACGCAATTTAGATGTTATTTTAGGTCTAGAAAATCGCATTATTTATGATTTAGTGGACGTTATTGAAGGTCGTTGCAAAACTCATCAAGCATTAGTGAAGGATAAGCGTGTTGATGAGCGCTTGTATTTATTACCAGCTGCTCAAAATACAGACAAAAATGCAGTAACGCCTGAGCAAATGAAGGTTTTAATAGATGAGCTTAAGCGTGAGTTTGATTACGTTCTCATCGACTGTCCTGCTGGTATTGAACAGGGCTATCGTAATGCCGTAGCAGGCGCTGACAAGGCTATTGTCGTGACGACACCTGAGATTTCTGCGGTGCGTGATGCGGATCGTATTATTGGGCTTTTAGAGCAAGAGTCCATCGAAGCTCCGAAATTAATTATTAACCGTATTCGTAAAAGCTTAATGTTAAGCGGTGATGCGATGGATATTACAGAAGTAACAACGCATTTATCAATTGATTTATTAGGTATTGTTGTGGATAGTGAAGATGTCATTAGCTCTTCTAATAAAGGAGAGCCAATCGTAATGAATCCAAACAACAAAGCATCTCTAGGCTATCGCAATATAGCCCGTCGTATTTTAGGAGATTCAGTCCCGCTAATGTCATTAGAGGATGATCATCCTAAAGGGATGTTCGCAAAATTAAAATCTATTTTTAAATAACTTGTAAGAAGCTGCCAATTTCATCGGTAGCTTCTTTTTTTTGAATTGTATTGGCGAACATAACATATAGTAGAGAAAAAAGATGGGATGGTGGGCTTGAAAAAATGGAAATGGCTCATCGCGTGTGTATTATTCGTCACAATTTATATTTGTGATACGTACGGGGATTTGACGATGAAACGTAACATTAATAAAGTGATTTACAGCTCAGAAGACTTATTATTTATGCGTGAGGTTTTAATGGACATTAGCTTTAAAAAGGATAAGCAAATTACGGTTTCGGCGGATCCATCCATTGAACAAATGTTAATGTATAAAACAATCGACCGCTATAACGAAGGGTTTTTACTTTCTTATGAACAGCCAATTGTTTTGAATGCTTTGTATGATGGACTCGTCGTTTTTACTGGCCATACGAAATACAATGGTAAAACTATTTCAATTCTTTATGAAAATGGTCTATCCGTAACATTTGGCTATGTCGATCAATTTGCTGTTTTACCTTATACTTCAGTTTCGAAGGGTACACAAATCGCGACGAAAGATAAAGGAAAGCTGTATATTCAAATTGAACAAGATGGTGTTATTTTTAATTTACAACAAACAACACAGTGGTTAAAAGAGCAGCACCAATGAAACTAAGTATTCATCCATTTTTTATGCTATTGCTTTTTTTGGTTGTACTTTATGGGAATATCGCGCTCTATAGTGTTTTAGTTATTTCACTTTTATTTCATGAGTTAGGCCATTTGCTTGCGGCAAAACTTGTTGGGGCAAAAATTCAGCGCTGTATCATCATGCCTTATGGTGGAGAAATAACATTAAAAAATGAATTACAACTCACTTATAACCAAATGACGCTAATTGCACTGGGTGGACCTTTAGCAACTTGTTTTGGTATAGTGATGGCTGGATTATTACCCGAAAATTTGAGCGAGTCATTTATCGAAATACAACTGCTTTTATTGCTGGTGAATATAGTGCCGATTTGGCCACTTGACGGTGGAAAAATTCTGTGTTTTCAGTTATTAAATCATTATAAAAAATTTGTTGTCTATGAAAGGTATTTAACGATGTCTTTCTATTTACTTAGTGCAATAATTATCGTACTATTATATTTACTACCCCGCTCTCTATCCTTAATAGTTATAAGTCTCTTTTTATGGGGCAAAGTAATAGGAGAATGGAGAATTCGGAAGTACCGTTCAGCATTTGAAAAACTTGTAATGAACAGGTTGACTTGAAATGTTGGATGTGGTAGTATTTTAATGTTATTGTTTGTAGCACCCGTGCTACTGCAACCGCACTGAACAGGTTTAAGTACCCATTAGAGGTCACCTGCAATTACGGGCGAGTCTAAGTCTAAGAGGAGGTGCATTTATATGTACGCAATTATCGAAACTGGTGGTAAACAAATCAAAGTTGAAGCAGGTCAAGAAATCTATGTTGAAAAACTAGGTATGGCTGCTGATGAAATCGTTACTTTTGACAAAGTTTTATTCGTAGGTGGAGAAACAGTTAAAGTTGGAGCTCCAACTGTTGCTGGCGCTACTGTAACAGCTAAAGCTGTTAAAGAAGGTAAGCAAAAGAAAATTACTGTTTTCAAATTAAAAGCGAAGAAAAACTACCGTCGTAAACAAGGTCACCGTCAACCATATACTAAATTAGTAGTTGAAACTATCAACGCTTAATTTGAGGTGATCGGATGATTACAGTAACTGTTTATAGCGATGTAAATCGTAAATCGTATGGCTTTGAAATTTCAGGTCACGCATTGTCGGACGAATATGGTCGTGATTTAGTTTGTGCTGGTGCTTCTGCTGTTGCCTTTGGTGCAGTAAATGCAATTCCACAAATTACTGGTATTACACCAGAAATCGAGCAAGGTCCACAGGGCGGTTACTTAAAAGTAACTGTACCGCAAGCTGATTTGGATTCTGAAACAGACGCAAAATTACAAGTTATTCTGAATACAATGGTGACGCAGTTCTATACTATGACTGCTAGCTATTCAGAATTTATCGAATTGAAATATAAAATGATCTAGGAGGTGCAACAGTATGTTATTATTAACTTTAGATCTTCAGTTCTTCTCATCTAAAAAGGGTGTAGGTTCTTCTAAAAACGGACGTGACTCTGAGTCAAAACGCCTTGGTGCTAAACGTGCAGATGGTCAATTTGTTACTGGTGGTTCAATTCTTTACCGTCAACGCGGTACAAAAATTTACCCAGGTACAAACGTAGGCATCGGTGGTGACGATACATTATTCGCAAAAGTTGATGGCGTTGTTAAATTCGAACGTCATGGTCGCGATAAGAAAAAAGTATCTGTATACACAACAGCTCAAGAAGCATAATTTTTGCAATTAAAGGACTGCATTTATTGCAGTCCTTTTTTTTGGATGGATAATTGAAATTTTCCTATAGTATTTTATGCGTCATTTGTATGAGGTATAGAAGGAAAAATGATGAAAAACTTGTTATACTAGTGACGAAACTGTAAAACGGAGTGTGTAAAAATGACCGTTCCAAATATAACTGTCAATGAAGCGTTACGCTACGCAAATCATGATTTTTTAAACCATCTTCATTTAATTCAAATGAATTTAGATTTAGAACGAGTAGAAGAAGCAAAGAAAGTTATTGAACAATTATCTGAACATTGTAAAATGCTTTCGAATGTCAATCGACTTAAATTACCAAAGACGGTAGAATGGTTTCAAACAGTAAATTGGCGATATCCTGCTTTACAGATGCAAGTGACAAGTCACGTACTTTCGACCGTAAATAGCAAGTACGATGAAGCGATTGTTCAATACTTGGAAAAAACAATTATTCATGTTTATGATGGGTTAAGTCCATATGAAGAGCAACAATTGCAGATGAATATTGAAACAAACGAAAAGGAATGTATGATTACGTTTCATTTGATAGGTAAATGGAATCAATCGTGCTTTTCTACAGAACAGAATATATTGAATGTGGAAACAATAGAAGAGACAGATTCGTCCTGGAAATTTGTTATTCACATACATGAGGAGTGAAATAAATGTTTGTCGATCACGTAAAGATTTACGTTAAAGGTGGAGACGGTGGAGATGGTATGGTTGCCTTCCGTCGCGAAAAATTTGTACCAAATGGTGGTCCAGCTGGTGGCGATGGTGCCCGTGGTGGTAACGTTATTTTTGAAGTTGAAGAAGGATTACGTACGTTAATGGATTTCCGTTACAAACGTCACTTTAAAGCGGAACGTGGAGAACACGGAATGAGTAAAGGGATGCATGGTCGTCATGCAGACGATTTAATCGTTAAAGTTCCACCAGGTACTGTTGTAATGAACGCAGAAACAAAAACAGTTATTGCGGATTTAGTTGAACATGGTCAACAAGCTGTTATCGCGAAAGCAGGTCGTGGTGGCCGTGGTAACTGTCGTTTTACAACACCATCAAATCCAGCACCAGAGCTTGCGGAAAAAGGCGAGCCAGGTGAAGAGTTAGAAGTAATCTTAGAATTAAAAGTATTAGCAGACGTAGGTTTAGTAGGTTTCCCATCTGTAGGTAAATCAACATTACTATCAGTTGTATCTGCTGCAAAACCAAAAATCGGTGCTTATCACTTTACAACAATTGTTCCGAATTTAGGAATGGTTGAAACGGATGATCATCGTTCATTTGCAATGGCTGACTTACCTGGATTAATCGAAGGGGCGCATCAAGGTTTAGGTCTTGGTATGCAATTCCTTCGTCATATTGAGCGTACACGTGTAATCGTACACGTAATCGATATGTCAGGTATGGAAGGTCGCGAACCGTATGATGACTTTGTAAAGATTAACAATGAATTAGAACAATACAATTTACGATTACTTGAACGTCCACAAATTATTGTTGCCAATAAAATGGACATGCCGAATGCAGAAGAAAACTTAATCGAGTTCAAAAAGAAAATCGGAGAAGACATTAAAGTCTTCCCAGTTTCAGCTGTATCTCGTCAAGGGTTAAAACCATTGTTATTCGAAATCGCCGACTTACTTGAAGTAACACCTGAATTCTTACTTCGTGATATGGAAGATGAAGAGTCAGATGCGGTTGTACTTTATAAACACGAAAGTAAAGGCGGGGACTTCGAAGTTTCTCGTGATGATGACGGTGCGTATGTCCTTTCTGGTTATACAATTGAACGTCTATTCAAAATGACAGACTTCAGCCGTGAAGATAGTATTCGTCGTTTCGCTCGTCAATTACGTGCAATGGGCGTAGACGAACAATTACGTAAACGTGGTGCCCAAAATGGTGACACAGTTCGTTTATTAGAATTCGAATTCGACTTTGTAGACTAATGGTGTAGGGGGAGTACGATGAAAAACGTTGCGAATCAACGCTACTATTTAGTGCGTGAAGACGTATTAACTGATGCTATGCAAAAAACTTTAGAAGCAAAGCAGTTGCTCCAAAACGGTACTGTTGCCTCTATATGGGATGCTGTGAAAGAAGTCGATTTGTCTCGAAGCGCTTTTTATAAGTATCGTGACGCTGTTTTTCCGTTCCACTCGATTGTGCAAGAACGTATACTAACGGTCTTTCTTCAATTACAAGATCGTAAAGGAACGCTTGCCAAGCTACTCGAAACCGTATCAGAAGCACATTGTAATGTGTTAACGATTCACCAGACCATTCCGATTCAAGGTCGTGCCAATGTAACATTATCACTTGATGTCACAAGCATGACTAATGACTTGGATGAGCTCATTCGAAGCTTAAAACAGCTAGACTTTGTTGAATCAGCAGAAGTCATTAGCTCGGGTGCACTATAATAAAAGAATAAGGCTGTCTCAAGGATGTCTTATAAGGATATTTGAGGGGCAGCCCTTTCTTTACAATTAATTTAACTGAAAATTTAGAACTTGATAAGTGGAGGTAGTGTAATGTCTAATAATACGTGGGAAAAACGAATAGCCTATTTAGGTCCAGAAGCTTCTTTTACCTATTTAGCAACGAAAGGTCTGTTCCCAAATGATTGGCATGTTCCGTATAAATCAATTCCAGAATGCATTGAAGCAGTATCGGAAGGGAAAGTGGAGCTTGCGGTTGTACCTGTAGAAAATGCACTTGAAGGCTCAGTTCCACTAACAGTAGACTATTTATATCATGAAGCCAATCTATTTGTAACTGCAGAAGTGATGTCAAAAATCCAACAGCACTTACTTGTTAATAAAAAATTCGCGGATGATTTAGAAGGATTAGAGGAAATCTATTCTCATCCACATGCACTCGCACAATGTCATAAATATTTGTACTACAATCATATGAATGTGAAACAAACACCATTTTCCTCAACTGCTGCTGCTGCGGAATTAGTTTCAAATACAGAAGATCGATGTATTGCCGCTGTTGCGAATGCTTCGGCAGCTGAAAAATACGACTTACATATTGCTCGTGAAAATATTCATGATTTCCATTTCAACCATACGCGCTTTTTTGTATTATCAAAACAAAACATCCGTCATGGTCTTGTGCCACTACAAGCGCAACCAAAAACGACATTTATGCTGACATTACCGATGGATGTTTCAGGGGCGCTTCACCAAGTATTATCAGTCTTTGCATGGCGAAAACTAAATTTAAGTAAAATTGAATCACGTCCACTAAAAACAGGTTTGGGGAATTATTTTTTTATTATTGATATACTTGCAGATGAAGAAGTACCGATGATGAAAGGTGCGATGGAAGAATTAACAGCACTTGGTTGTGAGGTGAAATCATTGGGCACTTACTTTACATACGTCACACCAGAGTGAGGTGAACAAGCGTGAACCCGATTGTACTTTTTGATGGGGAATGTAATTTATGTGATTTTGGCGTGCAGTTTATATTAAAGCATGATCCAAAAGGGATTTTTCATTTTGCATCGCTTCAAAGTGATGTAGGAATCGTGTTATTAGAAAAATACAACGTACCTAAAAGCACGGATAGTATCATATTGATTGAAGATGGATACTTTTTTACGGAATCAACAGCAGCATTAAAAATTGCACGTAAGTTAACGGGATTTTGGAAATGGTTATCAATTGCGATTATCGTTCCAAAACCTTTACGAGATGTGGTATACAAATGGATTGCAAAAAATCGTTATAAATGGTTTGGCAAAAAGCAAGTGTGCCTGCTACCTACAGCAGAACAACGAAATCGATTTTTATAAAAAGTGGTGCGCTTAAATACACGAGCGCATCATTTTTATTTAAAAGCAAAACTTAATACAATAAAACAGCTTATTCACGGAGTATTTGTCCAATGAATAAGCTGTCTTTTTAATTTTCCACTAAAAATCCGTGTTCTCGTAATTTATTTTCTGCTAAATCCAAGTTTTCCTCGGAAGTGGCACTGATGACGTGTAAATGTGTACCATCTGTTAAAGCAGATAAGTAGAGGGCATTTGTTTCGTTGACACGTTTCACAAAATGTTCGACTTCAATGCGATTTGAGACCATGATTGAAGCGGTAATCTCACCATATACAGGATGCTCTACAATGACATTCTCTACAGTGACACCACAGTCCACTAAAATAAATAACTCTTCTTGTGCCTGCTCAGATGAATGCATGCAAACAATTTTTCGCTCAAAGCGTGTTTGTTGCATATTGTGCATGTATACATAACCTTGACTTGTCGCAACGATTGGCTCGTTACGTGCTTTTAGTAAATTCATATCATTGACGATGACTTGGCGAGACACATTTGAATGCTTCGCTAATTCAGTACCAGTTAATGGCTGTTTTGCGTTTTTTAATAAGGAAAGCAACTCATGACGACGCTCTTCACCTAATAATTTTTTCATAATTTTCACCTCTAAAGACAAACCTCGTATTTTTAGTGTACCACAAGATTGAATGACATGATGTGAAGATTGTGGCAACACGTAAACTTAAGCATATGCTAATACGAGAAAAGGAGGAATGATGTGCGCGTTCATATTGTTCAAAAAGGGGATACATTGTGGAAAATTGCAAAGCAATACGCAATTGGGTTTGATGAGTTAAAAAGGTTAAATGCTCATTTAGCAAATCCAGATTATATCGTTCCAGGAATGGAAATTTATTTACCTGACAACTTACCTAAAAAGGAAAAAGAAGTCATGCAACAAACCGTTGTGAAGGAGCAACCGAAGCCTGCGAAAGAAGTGCCAATGAAAGCACCCGTTGCCCCAGCCCCACAGCCTGCACCACAAAAACCTATCTGGCAAGGGGATATCTATTACCAACCGATGCCTCAGCCAATACCGCAACCGATGCCGCTTCCAAATTGGCAACAGACACATGTTCATTTCCAACCAACGTTTGAAAATCAAATGATTGCACCGCAACAACCTGCACCACAGCCACAACAACCGATTATAATTCAGCAACCTGCACCACAGCAACAACCACAACAACCGATATTTATCGAACAACCCGTTATGCAGCCGATGCAACCACAATTCCATCCACAAATGATGCCGCAAATGATGCCACAAATGATGCCACAAATGATGCCACAACAGCCAATTTGTCCATATTGTCATAGTGTCCAAATGGTGGAACCTCCGAGGGTATTACCAGCACGACACGAGGAATCACCAACTAAAGAAGACTGTTCATGTAAAGACCGTGAGCAACAAGTACAGCATTATTATGAGGACATTCAACAAATGATGTGCATGCCGAATCCTTGTTACCCAGCACATATGATGCCGATGAATTATCCAATGCATATGATGCCAGGTACACAACAACCAATGAATCCAATGCTAGATGCACAACATCCAATGAATCCAATGCCACATCAACCGCAGTCATGGCATTAGTTATTAAAGAAAATTGTTGGAAATGGGATTCGTCAAAGGGCTCATTTTTTATGAAATACTATGAAGATGTATATTTGGCCACTAAGGTGAAAATGATTCACAGTCAATTAGAAAAAATCCAATTTCCTTATCATATCACTTCCGAAAAAAATGAAGATACTCATATTTTAAAACAGCAATGGTATGAAGGGAAAAGTGCGGATTACAGAAAACAGTCTGATCAAAAACAAACATTAAAAGCACTGCAAGCACTACATGAAACAAGGCATGAAGTAGACTGGGAAACATACAAGCTACTTCCCTATTATGAGTTGAAGGAAAAATGGCATCGCCGCTTTGAACGCTTTGTAGAAAATGAGGTACCGTTAACAATGTTACTTCAAGAAAATTACAAAAAAATTATTTCAATTGCTGAGAATGCTCTCCAAAATATTGACGACATTATCGAAATAGAAAATCCAAAAACGCTTTTACATGGAGATGTCGTACATCATAATTTTTTGATAGGTGAGAAGGGCGTAAAAATTGTCGATTTTGATTTAGCTTCTGTCGGAGAATATACGGATGAAATAATATTATGGCTCCATCGTGTATTACCAAATGTTTCGTATCAATTACGAGATTTATTTGAGCAACACCCATACTTACAGGAAGCGAAGCATAAGCTTCAATATTTAAGTTATCCGAATGAAGTGATGCGAGAGGCGTTATTTTATTTGAAATGTAACCCACGCCAAAAACAAGCATGTTATCCATTTATACAATCGATTGTAAATGAAGCAATCCAACACGAAAAAAAATTAAGTAAGGCAATTGAAAAGATACAAGAAAGCTAATTAATGGTCAGGAAGTACTCTGAGTATCACTATAAGTATGATTATGCTAAAATAATGGAGGCTGTCTCGTATAGAGGCAGTCTTTTCTAATGAGAAGTGCAACATACGTTCGGTTGGAGACACACATTATGCTATAATAGAGGTAGAAATGTGAGGGATGATCGATGTACGATTATTTAAAAGGGCAAATTACGCGTGTTACACCAGAATATATTGTGCTAGAGCAACAAGGAATTGGATGGCTATTATATACACCAAATCCTTATGCGTTTCGTCAATCTGCATCGGAACAACAAGTTTTTGTATCGATGCAAGTACGTGAAGATGCACAAAATTTATATGGCTTCCATAGCTTAGAACAGCGTGAATTATTTAAAAAACTAATTCAAGTGTCAGGTATTGGTCCTAAAGGGGCATTGGCCATTTTAGCAAGTGGCAATCCTACATCCGTCATTCAAGCGATTGAAATGGAAGACGAAGCGTTTTTAGTACGTTTCCCTGGTGTTGGGAAAAAGACGGCGCGCCAAATGATTTTAGATTTAAAAGGTAAGCTCGATATATTGCTTGATACGATCCAATTACCGAGTGCAGAGGATGAGTTACCTCTATTTGGTGTGAATCCGAACAAGCACGAATTAGAAGAAGCGTTATTAGCATTAATTGCATTAGGCTATTCTGAAAAAGAGCTTGATAAAATTAAACCGCAGTTAGATGAAAATGAAACATTAACGGCGACAGATGCTTATATAAAACAAGCGCTTAAACTATTATTGAAATTGAAATAAAAAGGAGTGAGCAAATGACTGACCGCGTACTTTCAGGTGAAGCAACGGATGCTGAAGAGCAATTTGAACTTTCTTTAAGGCCCCAACGACTTGTGCAATACATAGGCCAACAGAAAGTTAAAGACAACTTAAAAATATTTATTGAAGCGGCTAAACTTCGTCAGGAAAGTCTCGATCATGTGCTCCTTTACGGTCCACCTGGATTAGGGAAAACGACACTTGCTATTGTCATTGCAAATGAAATGGAAGTTAACATGAAAATGACGAGTGGCCCCGCGATAGAACGTCCTGGTGATTTAGCAGCCATTTTAAGTTCACTTGAAGCTGGCGATGTGTTATTTATCGATGAAATTCACCGCTTACCCCGTGCGATTGAGGAAGTTTTATATTCAGCGATGGAAGACTTTTGTCTTGATATCGTCGTAGGTAAAGGTCCTGAGGCACGTTCGATTCGTCTAGATTTACCACCATTTACACTAGTCGGAGCGACAACGCGAGCAGGTGCCCTTTCAGCCCCATTACGTGACCGATTCGGTGTGTTATTACGATTAGAATACTATGATGAACAATCACTAGCTGAAATTGTTATTCGTTCAGGTGAATTGTTTGGTGTTGATTTGGATGAGCATGCAGCCCATGAAATTGCACGCCGCTCTCGTGGAACCCCACGTATTGCCAATCGTTTATTAAAGCGTGTGCGAGATTATGCACAAGTATTAGCGAATGGTGTTATTTCACCAGATTTGGCCAAGCAAGCACTTGAACTTTTACAAGTGGATCCAAGAGGACTTGATCATATTGACCATAAATTAATGCAGTCAATGATTGAGCGTTTCGGTGGTGGTCCAGTCGGGTTAGATGCATTAGCTGCTTCGATTGGCGAAGAGCGTATAACGATTGAAGATGTGTACGAGCCGTATTTATTACAAATCGGATTTATTCAACGTACTCCAAGAGGTCGTGTAGCAACGAATGAGTGCTACGAACATTTCGGTTATACACCGACAGAAAAATAATAGAAGGAAGTTTTTATAGTGAGAGTAGAAGATTTTGATTTTCATTTACCAGAGGAATTAATTGCACAAACGCCATTACTAGACCGTACAGCGAGTCGCTTAATGGTTGTTAATCCAAATTCATTAGAGCTAGAACATCATACATTTGGCCATATTTTGGATGAATTAAATGCAGGTGATTGCCTTGTTTTAAATGATACGCGTGTATTACCAGCGCGTTTAATGGGAACAAAACCAGAAACAGGTGCGCACCTCGAAGTATTATTACTAAAACAATCAAATGATGATGAGTGGGAAACGTTAGTAAAACCTGCAAAACGCGTAAAAGTCGGAACTGTAGTGACATTTGGTGACGGTTTACTAACAGCAACATGTACAGGTGAATTAGATCATGGTGGTCGTACCTTTAAATTTGAATACGATGGTATTTTCTATGAAATTCTGGACCAACTTGGTGAAATGCCTTTACCACCATATATTCGCGAAAAATTAGATGACCAAGAACGTTATCAAACGGTTTATGCGAAAGAGCGCGGATCAGCTGCAGCTCCAACAGCAGGCTTACATTTTACTGAATCGTTACTTGAAGCAATTAAAGCAAAAGGCGTTAAAGTTGTATTTATTACACTTCATGTTGGTTTAGGTACATTCCGCCCTGTTAGTGTCGATTCGATTGAGGATCACGATATGCACTCTGAGTTTTATAGTGTATCAGAAGAAGCAGCTCAGACAATTCAAGGCGTTAAAGATGCGGGCGGTAAAGTAATTTCAGTTGGTACAACGTCAACACGTACGTTAGAAACTGTGGCTCGTGACAATGACGGTAGAATCGTTGCTTCACAAGGCTGGACAAATATTTTCATCTTCCCAGGCTTTGAATATAAAGCAATTGATGGACTAATTACAAACTTCCATTTACCAAAATCAACATTAGTTATGTTAGTAAGTGCGCTTGCTTCAAAAGAGTCAATTATGAATGCCTACGAAAAAGCAGTAGAAGAGAAGTATCGTTTCTTTAGCTTTGGCGATGCAATGTTCATTCGTCCTAAGAAGTGATTTGCATTTCATCTAAAATCCCTATACAATAATAATTTATGTAACACCTACTACAAATAGTGGTAGGTGTTTTCATTCGAATAGGGGATACCTTGCCGAATCGAGCCGTAATGTTGCACTGCAGCATTGTTATTCGAAGTACTGTTTATACTTTAGAAATGAGAGGAAATTAACATTATGACACAAACACAACCACCAATTCGTTATGAATTAATAAAAACTTGTGCCCAAACAGGAGCTCGTCTTGGAATTGTTCACACACCACATGGTTCTTTTGAAACACCAACATTTATGCCAGTAGGGACGCAAGCAACTGTAAAAGCGATGAGCCCTGAGGAATTAAAAGAAATGAATGCAGGAATCATCCTTTCAAATACGTATCATTTATGGTTACGACCAGGAAATGACATTGTAAAAGAAGCAGGCGGCCTACACAAATTCATGAACTGGGATCGTCCAATTTTAACAGATTCAGGCGGCTTCCAAGTATTCTCTTTATCAAAATTCCGTAAAATCGAAGAGGAAGGCGTTCACTTCCGCAATCACTTAAACGGGGACAAACTATTTTTATCTCCAGAAAAAGCGATGGAAATTCAAAATGATTTAGGTTCAGATATTATGATGGCTTTCGATGAATGTCCACCATTCCCAGCAACATATGAGTATATGGAAGCATCTGTAGACCGTACAACTCGTTGGGCAAAACGTTGTAAAGAAGCACACGCACGTCCAGACGAACAAGGGTTATTTGGTATTATTCAGGGCGGCGAATACGAAGAACTACGTCGTAAATCTGCAGAAGCATTAGTAGAACTTGATTTACCAGGCTATGCAGTTGGTGGTCTTTCAGTTGGCGAACCAAAAGATGTCATGAACAAAGTGTTAGAGTATACAGCACCCATGATGCCAGCAGACAAACCACGTTATTTAATGGGCGTTGGTTCACCAGACTCTCTTATCGACGGTGCTATCCGTGGTATCGACATGTTTGACTGCGTATTACCAACACGTATTGCACGTAACGGTACATTAATGACTTCTGAAGGTCGTATGGTTATTAAAAATGCGAAGTATGCGAAAGACTTTACACCAATCGATGAAACTTGCGATTGCTACACTTGTAAAAACTATACACGTGCCTATGTACGTCATTTAATTCGTACAGAAGAAACATTCGGTTTACGTCTAACTTCATATCATAACTTGCGCTTCTTGATTAAGACAATGGAGCAAGTACGTCAAGCAATTCGTGAAGATCGTTTAGGAGATTTCAAAGAAGAATTCTTCGAAAAATATGGCTATAACAAGCCAAATGCAAAAAACTTCTAATAAATTGTTTAAAAAACGAAAATTAATTCAATTTTTACGAAAAACTAGAGTTTTTTAGCGCAAAAACTAGCGATTTTATACTATACTAGGTAAGTGAGAAAGAGAAAGGGGGCATATAAGAATGGAAGGCTTAATGCAATTTTTACCAATTATTGTGATTTTCATCGCGATGTGGTTCATTTTAATTCGTCCGGCACAAAAACGCCAAAAAGCAACAGTGGCAATGCAAAGTAGCATGAAACGTGGGGACAAAGTCGTAACTGTGGGTGGTTTACACGGTGAAGTAGATGCAGTTGAAGATACAGTTGTATATATTTTAGTTGACGGTAACTTACGTTTAAAATTCGAACGCCAAGCAATTGGTCGTGTAGAATCAGTTTAAGAATTCGAGTAATTTAAAAGCTTGCGGAAGAATAATTTCCGCAAGCTTTTTGTATAGATAAAAAGCAATTTGTCGATTCTAAAAACATCCTTGCAATATGAAAGAACGGTCAAAATGGGGTGGAAACTTGAATGACTATGTGTTAATAATTACGCGCACAATCCTTTTATACATTATATTACTTGTCGTATTCCGTTTAATGGGTAAGCGAGAAGTTGGAGAATTAAGTATCGTCGATTTAGCTATTTTTGTATTAATGGCAGAAGTTGCAGCATTTGCATTAGATGATACACACGCTGACTTTGGTAAAGCGATACTACCGATTGGCATTTTATCTTTAATTCAGTATATAAATTCTTTATTACTTTTAAAAAATAAGCAAATCCGAGACTTTATAGAGGGTGATCCAACAATGATAATTCGTGATGGTTGGATATTAGAAAAGGAAATGAAAAAGCAACGTTATAATTTAGATGATCTGTTGCAACAACTACGTGAGCAGGGAGTAGGTTCTGTTCAAGAAGTATCTTATGCTTTTTTAGAGCAATCTGGAAAGCTATCTATTTATAAGAAAGAGGAGGACGCGCATCCTCAACTGATACTACCCCTTATACTCGATGGCTATGTCGATGAACGTCATTTAAGAATATTAAATAAAGATAAAAAATGGTTAGAGCAAGAGTTGTTAGTGCTTGGCTATCCAGATTTGAAGGAAATCTTTTTTTGTAGTTATGAACGTGAAAAGTGGTTTGTCCAACTACGTGCGCGAAAAGATTGAACGAATATATTGCCAATCAGAAGATCGAATTTGACCTGTCGCAAGAAGAAGCGTTAACACAATACAAATAGTTATGAAGCAAGACATGAACAATGGCATAGTAGGAGTGAGTATAGGTTGTATAAAACAAGTTAAGATAAATATTAAATAAGGTAGTACAAAAAATTTTATTCCGACCTTCATTTTTTCATGCTGCCGAATTGTTGCAACGTGAAGGAACGAAGTAATGAGTACACCAAAGCCAATCGCCACAATAGCACCATATTCTTGAATGGAGGATTGTGAGGCTAATAAATACAATAAAAATAACTTTCCAATACCACCGTAAATGGAATTCATCATTGCAACTTTCGCCTCATCCACCGCTTGTAATATAGAATGGAGTGGGCTCTGAATGTAATAGAAGTAAAAAATAGGAGCTAAAATTTTCATATATCCTCGGTTTTCCTCTAGGTGAAACAACTTCATCGTTAAGTCATCCCCATGTAAAAAGAAAAAACTAGCTGCGATACAGCCAACAATTGAAGAAAGACGTAATGACAATGAAATACGTTGATTTAACACTGACCAGTTTTTACTAGCGACAGCACTGCTGACTGCGGGTATTAGCACAATAGCTAATGCACTTGGTATAAAAGCAGGGAATAATAACAATGGAATATGAACCCCGGAAATAACACCATAAAGTGTAGTCGCGGCACTTGCAGTAATACCTGAAACCGTCAATGCTTTCAAAAAAATGATTGGCTCTAGAAACCAAGTGAATGTACCGAACAATTTACTACCTGCAGAAGGAACAGCGATACGAACAATTGGATTAACATAGGAAGGTGTCTTCGCTTTTTTGTTAAATGATCGTTTCGATTTAATGTAATAATAACCCAAAAATAAAAATGAAAAAACTTCCCCTAATGCAGTAATCCCCATTGCATATGCTGCTGTCTTTGCAGGTTCATTTGGATCAAGAAACAATGGTAATAAAGCAACGGTCAAAGAAATACGTACTATTTGTTCGAGGAGCTGTGCCCAAGCAGTTGGTCCAATTTTTGTTAGTCCTTGTAAATAAGCTTTCATAAGTCCTGAAAAAATTATGAGAGGTACTGTGAATAGTCCGACATATAGGATATAGGTTAAATTTTCGTTATGTAATAGCGATTTTGCAATATAAGGAATTGTCAATGCGATGATTGGTGTGAAAATGATAATAAATAGAAATGAAAGCCTTGTCGCTGTTCGCATTATCGAAGAAATGTGCTCGTCCTTTTGTTTCGCGTGCATTTGGGCGACAAGCTTTGCGACTGCGATTGGAATACCAAATTGAATGACTGAAATAAAAAATATAAAGGCTGGATAAGACGTCATATATAAGCCTACGATTTCCTCACCTGCAATGCGCATAAACTGCATGCGGTAAACAAAACCAAACAGCTTTGAAATGAAAATAACAAACATTAAAAATAGTGTTCCTTTTAAAAATGATCCCAACTATCTTATCCCTTCTCATTTTTAATTGATTAATATACAATACGTATATGCAAGAACTATTGGAGTTAAAACTAATGCTTGGCGGTGATTAATGTGACGGTTCCTTATGCAAGTTTATACGAAAAAGTTCAAATTATTTTAGAAAACAAAGTAGAAGAATTCCACTATTTTGGTTATGATTCGCTTACAAAGCAGGATTTATGGAGCTTTTGTATCGAAAAAGTATGGCGTAAACAAGATGTTCAAAGCTTAAAGCTACATGAATTAACTTCGGGTATTTTTAATGTATCTGCATCAGAAATCATTCAATACTTTCAAGTACATGGTTTAAAACAAGCATCATTTGAGATGGAGCTTTCAAAAGAAGGGCTGAATGATTTGTTTCAGTTATTACCAACAGATTTGTCAAAAAATAATGAAAAGTAATTCGAATTATCTAGTAATAATTTGACAGTTGGAGGAAGCTGTTTCATAATGGGATTGTTGAACTTTTTTATGTAGCGGGAACATTATTCTGGGAAAGTAATGAATGGAATGTAAACAGATACATAGTTTGTTGGAAAGGTTCTTACTTTTCCGTCGCGCATGCTTGTTGTGCGAATTTGAGGAGGATTTTTAATGAAATTAGCAAACCGTATTATTATGTTCGTCCTTGTCGTAGCGTTGCTATTTACAGGAATGGGCACAACGGTAGAGAAGGTTTTAAACAGTGTTAACTTAGGTTTAGATCTTCAAGGTGGATTCGAGGTTCTTTATGAAGTGGAATCTCTAGTAGATGGCAAGCCAGTTACCCAATCCGTTTTAACGGATACGACTTCAGCTTTAGACCGTCGTATTAATGCATTTGGTGTAAGCGAGCCAAGTATTAATATCGAAGGCGATAACCGTATTCGCGTACAGCTTGCTGGTTTAGAGGACCAATCTTCTGCACGTGAATTATTATCAAGTACAGCGAATTTAACATTCCGTGACGTAAATGATAACATTTTACTTGATGGTACGGATTTAAAAGAGGGTGGCGCGAAAGCCTCATTCGACCAACAAAACCAACCAATCGTAACATTAACATTAAAAGATGCATCGAAATTTGCAGATGTAACTCGTAAGGTTATGGGCATGGGTGCTGGTAAAAATCTTTTAGTTGTTTGGTTAGACTTTGAAGAAGGCGTTGATTCATACGCTAAAGAAAGTAAAAAGCCACCAGCTGATCAAAAATATGAATCGGCAGCATCAGTAAATCAAGTATTAAATACAACAGACGTTATGATTTCTGGTAACTTCACAGTAGAAGAAACGAAAAACTTTGCGTCTGTATTAAATGCTGGTTCATTACCAGTTAAATTAACTGAAATTTACTCAACTTCGGTTGGTGCACAATTCGGTGAAGATGCGTTACAGGACACAGTATATGCTGGTGTCATTGGCGTAATTTTAATCTTTATCTTCATGCTTCTGTATTACCGTTTACCAGGGTTTGTTTCAATTATTACATTAACAATTTTCACATACTTAGTATTAATAATTTTCAACGGCATTAACGCGGTATTAACATTACCAGGTATTGCTGCCATCGTATTAGGTATCGGTATGGCCGTGGATGCCAACATTTTAACGGCAGAGCGTATTCGTGAGGAATTACGAGTAGGGCACACGGTAAAAGAGGCGTATCGATTAGGTTCTAAAGAATCGTTATCTGCCATTGTTGATGCACAGTTAACAACATTACTTGCTGCTGGAGTATTATTCTATTTTGGTACAAGTTCGGTTAAAGGTTTCGCAACAACATTAATCATTTCAATTTTACTTTCATTCGTGACAGCTGTTTGGTTATCTCGTGTGTTA
>JAZUES010000102.1:0-10030 GCA_045640265.1 Solibacillus sp. | reverse complement strand
ATCATTACAGGTTCTGTTGGTTTAGATGACCATGAATGGGGCGTAACATTATTCGCTAATGATATGTTAGAATTCAAAAAAATCGTTTACGAAATGCGCTTTGATGAAGTATCAGCTCGCTATGGTGAATTTGGTGAGTTCTTAGTTGGGAACTTATTAGATAATGAAAAACTAGAAAAATTATTAGCAATTTAATTTGAGAAAGGAGCTATTTGACAATCAAATAGCTCCTTTTTTATATAAAAGAAAAACGCGTGATTGGTGGCAATCACGCTTTCTTTTTCAAGTGGGTATCGGTCGATTTTTGTTCATTATCCGTTTGACAAACTAAAATCACGGTATGAGTAAAAAATCCAATGCCTACTAATACGATATATAACGACCAGGGTATATGTGGATTTACCAATTTAACACATGCAAATGCGATAGTAGCACAAAAGACAATGACAAACGCAAAGTTCCATTGTACTTTATGTTGTTCCATCTAGTTCACTTCTTTCTTATTTTTGATGGAAATTTCTCCAAGGGTTATCACCCAAATTTTTTATTCTTAAGATATTCAATTTTTATGAATTTATACGTCATTATGAAATCATCATTTTTTCAGTGTTGCATATACTGTTGAAAAGGAGGTGCTTCACTCGCCTGTTGTTCAAACAAACGGCCGATATACTGCGTTACATGTTCGACTAAGCGTACTGAAGCAGGAGGCGAATTTTCCACAGTAGTATGAAGTGGCATAATGGGCGCTTTTAAACTTGTTACTTCTTTTTCGCCAACGACTTCCAATTGCCCCAAATTGTAATTTTCATTTAGAAAGGATGCAAAATTGACTTACTATTGGACTTCTCCAATGCAACAAATGACTCCTTCCGGTGTGCCAACCCAAGCAAATTTACAAGGCTCGACGTTTCCTCGCGAAGAATCCTATATCGAAAACATTTTACGTCTTAACAGAGGCAAGCCTGGAAACTTTTACTTTTCGTTTGATAACGCGGTTGCAGGCAATAATACGCGCGCAGTTCGTGGAGTTGTTGAGGCAGCGGGACGAGATCATGTGATTTTACGTGATTTAAAAACAGATCATCGCTTTTTATTCCCAATGGTTTACTTTGATTATGCGGAATTTGATGAAGAGCTAAATTATTTTACCCAAACACCATAACAAAAAAGCGCCTCCTATAGCTAAAAATGCTATAGGAGGCGTTTTATTATTAACGTACTTTGAATTGTTGAATTTCGTTTTGTAAATCCTGTGCATTTTCCGTTAATGTAATAGCTACTGCATTGACTTGTTGCATCGTTGCAGATTGCTCCTCTACTGCTGCAGCTATCATTTCAAGGTTGCTGCTCGATTCATTAGAACCAATCGCAATTTCATTAACAGAAGCTGTTACTTCTTCTGCACTTGCAGATAGTTGCTCTGACGTTGCGGAAATTTCTTGAATTTGCGTCGTCATTTGATTTACTGCTTTTGTAATCGATGTAAATGAATCGCCGGCTTCCGTAATAATTTGAACACCGTCTTTTACAGATACCAACGATTCAGATACAGCGCGCTCTACATTCTCTGTATCTGCTTTAATTTCTAATGTTAAGTTAACGATTGAGCTCGCTGAGTTTTTCGATTGCTCGGCTAACTTACGAACTTCATCTGCTACGACTGCGAAGCCTTTACCATGCTCTCCTGCACGTGCTGCTTCAATGGCTGCGTTTAATGATAACAAGTTTGTTTGATCGGTAATATCCGTAATGACTTTTGAAATATTATTAATTTCTTGTGTTTGCTGTGCTAGTTTTTGAACTAACACACTCACTGAGTTTGTGGATTCATTGATAATTTTCATTTGGTCTTTTGCTTGGACAATGATCGTACTACCATTAGTTGCTGTATGTGATGCATCGACCGAGTTTGAGTGTAATGCTTGTGTCGCTTCAGCAATTCGATGTATACCTTGCGCTGTTTCTTCCATTGCTCTAGCACTTTCCGTTGATGCCTGCGCTGAAACTTGTGCAGTTTCTGTAGTAGCCTCTACACGCGTTGTTACCTCTTCAGTCGATGCTGAAATTTCTTCTGTACTTGCTGAAAGCTCCTGTGCAGAACCACTTAACTGCTCTGAATTCGCGTGAATATTTTTGATTAAATTTGATAAATTATTTTTCATTTGATTAAATGCATCACCTAATTGACCAATTTCATCTTTTGTTTTCATATGAACATCTTCTCGTGATAAATCCCCTGATGCCACGTAATTTGCTTCACTAACTACTAATTTTAATGGCGCTGAGATTGTTTTTCGAATATAACCAATAAACCCAAATACAATAATCACACTAATTACCAATGCAATGATGGACACTATTTTGGTTAAAGTAATAGCAGTATCAGTTTCTTTACTGATTTTATCGAGTTGTTTATCTTGATATTCTACGATTTGTGCTGCAACCGCTAAAATCCCATTATTTGCATCACGCAATTTTGTATTGATAAATCCATTTGCTAAACGCGTTTCTCCTCGATTATATGTATCGACCATATCTAGAGCCCCATTATTAAAGGCTTTGTTATACGATTTCATCTCTTCAATATAAGCGACCATCTCTTTATTTGTCGTTAAACTTTCTAAATGAGTGATTGCATCCGTTAAATACGTTTTATAAACTTCAAAATTTTCGAAGCTTTCTTCTTTCCCATCTAAAACAACTGCACGGGCATATAAGCCTTGCATGGCAGTTCCAAATCGTATTTCATCCACTGCACGAATTTGTTCAACACGATTATCTAAAGCTTCTTCTGTTTTACTTTCAATATTATTTATACTAAAAAAGTTTACTACTACGGTTAATGCAAATATCGCGATCATCGAATAGAAGGCCATATTTAGCTTTGCTCCAACACTCATTTCTTACTCCCTCTCTTAAATAAATTATTTTATTTTTATTTGTTTAATCTAGCTATTTAAATAATTAACTGTCGCTTTTCCTAAAACTTGTGCAGCAATTAACATCGCACGCTCGTCAAAATCAAACTTCGCGTGATGATGCGGATAAGCTTCTTCCCACTCTGGATGTTTTGCTCCAGTGAAGAAAAATGTGCCCGGAACATACTGCATATAATAACCAAAATCTTCGCCAATCATAAATGGCGGACAAATAGAAACTTGTTCAACGGACGGAATTTGTTGCGCTATTTGCGCGATAAATTGCGTATCCTGCTCATGATTCACTACTGGTGGGTACCCATCTAAATAGGTAAATTCATATGTAGCATGCATCGCTTTACATGTATAGTTTAAAAGCTGTTCAATTTCCTCTTTAATTTGATTGCGGACTTGTTCATCGAATGTTCGTACAGTCCCCTGTATTTTCACTGTATCCGCGATGACATTGAATGGATTTAAAGCTTCAAAATGCCCTACTGTTACAACGGCCGATTGTAAGGGTGCTACTCTACGTGACACGATCGTTTGTAATTGCGTCACAAAATGGGCTCCTACAACAATGGCATCTACGGAATGTTGTGGTTCGGCTCCGTGCCCACCTTTCCCTTGAATGACGATTTCAAAGCCGTCTGCAGCAGCCATAATAGCTCCTTCATGAACGAGTACTTCACCCAGTGGTGTCGGTGCCCATAAATGTGTGCCATAAATGACGTCAACGCCATCTAAACAGCCATCCTCAATCATTGCCTTCGCGCCACCTGGGGCTACTTCTTCGGCATGTTGATGAATGAAGACAATATTTCCAGATAACTCTTCCCGCATCCCTGCAAGAACCTTTGCCAATACTAATAGTGTTGCGGTATGTCCATCATGTCCGCATGCATGCATAATGCCATTGTTTTTAGATTTATAAGGTATATCATTTAATTCCTGAATTGCTAGACCGTCAAAGTCTGCTCGTAGTGCAACCGTTTTTCCAGGCTTTTCACCACGAAGCATTGCAACGACGCCCCGTTCACCTACCCCTTCGCGAACCTCTAAACCAAGCTCACGATGGAAATTTGCAATATAGGTGGGTGTATGTATTTCTTCATGAGACAATTCTGGATACTCATGTAAATAACGTCTAATGACTACCATTTCTTCAAAGCTTTCTTGTAACTTCGCTAATAATTGATCCATCCATTCCCCACCTCTTTCCGATTACTATATAACTATACAATAAATTCCGACAATTTTGAAAAAACTTTTACTTTTTACCTAAATTTATATTTTAAGATAGAAAAATGGAAGGATATAGGTAATAAAAAAGCACAAATTTGACTAGGTCAAATTTGTGCTTTTAGGCAATAGCGGTTATTCTTCTTATGCTTTTTTTAGCGCTGTTTTAATAATCATAAACCAGCCAATTAAAAATAATACGCCACCAATTGGTGTGATGGCACCTAATACTTTAATTCCTGTATAAGCTAGAACCATTAAGCTTCCTGAGAAGATAATAATTCCTAAGTTGAAGCAGATCATCGCAGTTTTTAATGCTTTTACTTCACCAAAAATAGCTTTAGACATTAAAACTCCAACTAAAATAAGGGCCACAGCATGGAACATTTGGTATTGAACGGCTGTATCCCAAATACCAGCACCGTAATCATCTAATACTTCCTTTAACGCATGTGCAGCAAATGCACCTAGTGCTACAGCTAAAAAACCGTGAATCGCACCTGAAACAATTGAACTTTTCATTTGTATTACCTCTCTTTTTCTCTATTAAAAATCAAAAATAGAATCACCATTTGCATCGTCTTCTTCAAGTTTTTGCGACGATGGTATTACTGGTTGTCTAAAAATCGGTGATGGGATGGATTGATTTACAAAATTCGATTCTGTATGGGATGTATGCGATTGGTTTGACTGAACCGCATCATCATTTAGTACGACATCACATAATGCGCGAATCGCCGTTAGCTGCTCGCGGACATGCTGTTCATTTTTTGTATCGTTCGCTTGTACGGCTAGCTTTGCAATTTGCGCTACTATCGTTTCATATGTAATCATCGCTGATCCTCCCGTTTTTTTTGTACAAATTTTAAGCAATCCATACCTGAAGATCTCTTCACTAGAACAGATGGCAGCTGCTTTGTTTTAAAGCCATATGCGGAGCAGCCACGTGGATTGTTTGGATCCCAAGTTACGCGGAAGTATTGACACTTAAAGCAATCGACATTCATCTACTCCCCCTCTTTCATACTCACTTTACCATGCTTTCCTCAAAAAGTTTAGCCTGTTTATGCGGTAAATTCCAATCGATGGGTACTTGTCCTAATTGAATCAAAGCATCATTTGTTTTTGAAAAAGGTTTACTGCCAAAAAAGCCACGATGCGCACTTAAGGGGCTTGGATGTGGTGCTCCCAAAATGATATGCCCATTTTGATAGCGTTCAATTATTTGACGTTTAGTTTGTGCGGGTTTTCCCCACAATAAAAAGACAACAGGTTGCTCGCGTTTGGCAATACTTTCAATAACCACATCTGTGAACTGTTCCCAGCCCTGTCCTTTATGTGAATGGGCTTCACCCGCGCGAACTGTTAATACCGTATTTAATAACAAAACCCCCTGCTTTGCCCAATGTGTCAGCTCCCCATGATCTGGCAGTTCGTACCCTAAATCATCTTGTAATTCTTTCATCATATTTCTTAGGCTCGGTGGTAGTTTTTGTCCTGGTAATACTGAAAAACTTAGCCCGTGCGCTTGATTTGGTCCGTGATACGGGTCTTGTCCTAAGAGTACGACTTTTACGTCATCATAATCTGTATATGTTAACGCATTGAAAATATCCGCTTGCTTTGGATAAATTGTTGCTTCGTTATATTCTTTTGCTAAAAATGTTTGCAAATTTTTATAATAATCGCAGGTCGTTTGGTCATGTAATACATCGCGCCATTTATTCATCACTGTTTCAATCATTTTTTCACCTCTCTATCAAACGTAGTCAAATCATTACTGAATTTCAAGTGTAAATTCTGACCTTATAGTTTTTTTACTTTCTGGCTATTTTTATATAGTCAGATGCGCGTTATACTAAGTGCAATTATACTTCGAATTTTCAATTTAAGGAGAAATGCTTAATGACGCTCAAAAAAACATTAACAATTGCAGGTTCAGACACATCAGCTGGTGCTGGTATGCAAGCTGATTTAAAAACTTTCCAAGAACATGGTACCTACGGGATGGTCGCGTTAACCGTTGTTGTAACGATGGATCCAAAAACATGGAGCCACAATGTGACACCACTTCCAACAGAACTTTTACAAAAACAGTTAGATACCGCGCTATCTACTGGCGTTGATGCTATTAAAACAGGCATGCTTTCTACAGAAGAAATCATTCAAATGGCTTCAAAAGCGATTCAAAACTCTGGTACAGATAAAGTTGTCATCGATCCTGTGATGATTTGCAAAGGTGACGATGAAGTGTTGAATCCTGGCAATACGACAGCGATGGTTCATTATTTATTACCTTTTGCAACGGTGGTTACACCAAACTTATTTGAGGCAGGTCAGCTAGCTGGCGTTCCTACCCCAAAAACAATCGAAGAAATGCAAAGTGCCGCAAAAAAAATTCATGCGCTTGGTGCTAAAAACGTTGTCATTAAAGGCGGCAAAGCATTAGCACATGATAAGGCAATCGACTTATTCTTTAATGGTACCGAGTTTAAATTATTAGAAACAGAAAAAGTCCCTTCTACTTATAATCACGGTGCTGGCTGTACATTTGCTGCCAGTGTTTGTGCAAATTTAGCAAATGGACTTTCTGTTGAAGAAGCAGTGATTGAAGCAAAACAATTCGTTTCCGCTGCCATTAAACACGGTTGGGCATTAAACGAGCATGTTGGTCCTGTCATGCACGGTGCAAAACCTCGCTACGGCGCACCTGAAGTAACCGTAACAGCCATTTAAAATAAAACGATTATCTAAATAAATGCATTCGTCACACAACAAATTAACCGGTTGCGTGACTTTTTCTTTTCATCCTTTGAAAAACTTTACTATACTTATACTTAATATGATTCGAAAGGAGAATTAGAGATGAAAGAAGTAAATACTCAAGAGCTCCAAGAATTACTCAATTCTTTTGCAAATAAAGACGTATATATTCATCTAGAAACAACAAATGGCTCGTATGCCACACATTATAATGAACAATTTTTCAATGCGGGGGCATTTATCCGCAACGTAAAAATTCGCTATGAATTAGGAAAAGTCGTGGATAATTCACCACATCGTGTTGGTTTGAAAATGGAACATGGCTGGGTTTACGCGCAAGGTATTACTCATTTTGAATTGGACGATCAAGGCCGTTTATTAATGGCCGGATTAGATTTTACAGGAAAGCTAGCAGTTGCACTTGAAATTAGTGAAACGCCATTTGCTTATTAAGGAGGAGAATAAGATGACTTTACAAGAAGAACGTCACGTATTAGTTGTTTACCCTCACCCGGATGATGAAGCCTTTTCTGTTGCGGGTTCTGTACGTATGTATCGTAATATGGGTGTACCCGTTACATATGCGTGCTTAACATTAGGTGAAATGGGACGTAACCTTGGGAATCCCCCATTTGCAACACGTGAATCATTACCCGAAGTGCGTCGTAAAGAATTGATCGCAGCATGTGCGGCGATGGGCATTGAAGATTTACGTATGATGGGATTACGTGACAAAACAGTGGAATTTGAAGATGATGAAAAAATGGTGCAACTTGTTACGGATTTAATCGATGAATTGAACCCTTCATTAATTTTCACTTTCTTACCAGGCTATGCAGTACATCCTGACCATGAAGCGACAGCACGTGCAGTAGTTGAAGCAGTAAGCCGAATCGATAAAGAAAAACGTCCACGCATTTTAGCGTGTGCATTTGCTAATGATACGGTTGAAAAAATTGGCGAACCGCATGTGACAATCGACATTAGTTCAGTGAAAAACGATAAATTAAAAGCCCTTCAAGCACATGCCTCTCAAACTGGATGGATGATGCAAGAAACAGCCAAACGAGTAGATGACGGCGAAGTATTAACGGACAGTTGGTTAAATGTTGAGAAGTTTTATAATGTCACTTTTAACGATTAATTTTTCTATTTTTACATGAAGTATGCTCTAATTCAAAAGTTATCCAAGGTACTAGAAATTTAATTTAGTTCCTTAACTATACCGAAGCGAGGGATTTTTCTCTCGCTTTTATTATGCGTTATAATGTATTTTTATGCTAATTAAACCCACTGAACCCCTTTGAGAAACGGTCTTTTACGCCTTTCATCAATACGCCACACCTCTTTATATTCATATTCTATCCACTTATATTATCTGAAAATATAATCTTTATGCAAAACAGTGGACAAGTGTATATTATTCATTTTATAGTGTATAAATATTCAAATATACTATTAAGAGGTTATTATAGATGAAAACAAAATTTTCTTTTTATACGTGGTTCCTATTCATAGCCCTCTCGGCATTAGGGGTATTTTTATTTATTACTCCAATTAATACGGCAGATGGCATGAAAGTTCCGATTGCGATTCTTGCCAATTTACTTGCAGGAAAAGTAGAACCATTTATCCATTGGTTCGCCTTTATTGTGTTTATCATTGCAGCGGTTGGTTCTGTGGTGATGCAGTTTATTCCACAAAAGGGTCCTCGTACGTTAATGGATTCTTTATTCCGTGTCCACTGGTTCTGGGCAATCATGCGCGTCCTTGCTGTTTTCTTTGCAGGAATGTACATTTTCCAAGTAGGTCCTGAAAGCTTCACAAGTGCTGATACAACGGGTGTACTAATTGATCCGGTTTCTGGACTTGTGACATTTATGTTTGTGCTGTTTTTATTTGCAGGCTTACTTTTACCGTTATTAACAGACTACGGTTTGTTAGAGTTTTTCGGCTCAATGATGGTCAAAGTCATGCGTCCCTTATTTAAAATTCCGGGGCGTTCTGCCATCGACTGCCTTGCTTCATGGGTCGGTGATGGTACAATCGGTGTTCTTTTAACAAGTAAACAATACGAAGAAAAGAACTATACAGGTCGAGAAGCAGCGACGATTGCGACAACCTTCTCTGTTGTTTCGATTACATTTTGCTTAGTCGTTGTTGAAACAATTGGTATTGCTGACTACTTTGCTGAGTTTTATATTTCTGTCATTTTATGTGGTATTATTTTGGCCTTCATTATGCCGCGTATTTATCCGTTGAAACAAAAAGCAGATACGTTAATCGATGGCTCTGAAGTCCCAAAAAATCGTGAAGATGTAAAAGAAGGTTTCAACGTCTTTTCGTTTGGTTTACACAGCGCACTAACGAAAGCGAATTCTAATCGTAATTTAGGGCTCATGTTTAAAAACGGCTTTATCAATGTATTAGAAATGTGGTTTGCTGTAACACCTATTATTATGGCGTTCGGTTCAATTGCATTAGTATTAGCTGAATTCACAAGCTTTTTCCGTATTTTAGGGATGCCCTTTGAACCGATTTTAGCATTATTACAAATTCCTGAAGCTGGTGAAGCTGCACAAACGATGATTGTTGGATTTGCTGATATGTTGCTTCCTTCTATTTTAGGAGCCGGAATTGAATCTGAAATGACTCGCTTCTTTATCGCTACCGTTTCAGTTACACAATTAATTTACATGTCTGAAGTTGGTGGATTATTTCTTGGGACTAAGTTGCCTATTAAATTATGGGACTTATTCGCGATTTTCTTAATCCGTACAATTATCTCAATACCCATTATTGCAGTTATTGCACATATTTTATTTTAATAAATGGAACGCACGCGCATGTTTTTATTAGCATGCTCGTGCGTTTTTTCGTTTCTTATATTCAACTTTAAACCGTTTTCATTATGATGAATTCACATAAATTCTAAATTTACTGAATCTTTCAACATTTATGGGTGGTTTTGTGATAAAATAGTACAATCTTTTACTGAGATGACGGAGGTTACATAGAGATGGAAGTTGCACAACCGAAAACGTTAGCGGTGGAAAACGTATTAATTGCACATCACTTTTTAAAGGATGTCGTTGTACACACCC
>JAZUES010000101.1:0-9704 GCA_045640265.1 Solibacillus sp. | reverse complement strand
CTACCTTTGAAAAATCAAATAGAAGGTGAAGGACATAGCCAGTCATACTAGCTAGCAGCGTTCCCAGTAAAAAGACGGCTATGGAAGCCCAAGAAATCATGGCATTAGGAAACATAAAAACATCATTTGTAATTAGTATGTTTATATAGAGAGCAATGCTTAATGTACTCAGTGCAGAAATCACCACGAACACGCTTAATAGGCATAGGACTAAAACCGTTGAAACAGTCTCCATCCGTTTTGTCGTAACAATTGAAAAGTTGTCATAAGATAACTGCTTCGATGCGAAAATCCAACCGATAATTAAGCATGCGATAATACTAAAAATAAACAGTCCATCCAATGTATAAAACTTTTCTCGGTAATTCACAAATTCACGCCCGTAACCCATCATTCCACTAGCCCCGCCGGATAATAGCAAGATTAAAATATGCACAATTAATACTGTACTAAATGCTGAGCTATACGCTTTACACTTCCATTTCACTTGCTCAACAATATTACGCGCCGGACTGACTTTCACGATAGATGTCATCGATTGTCCCCTCCTTGCTACTTGTTAGTACTTTACAAACTTCACTGGCAGACAACGCTTGCACGCGCACATTTTCTGGCAGTGGCTTATTGGTATTTTCGATGATTACTTCATATAAAGGATCATAATCACGTTTTGCTAACACGTGGTAATTTTCTAAATATGGCTCGATATGTGCCTTTTGCCCAACAAGCTTCACGGCCATTTGTTGCACGTCATCTACAGAAGTAAAAAGTTCTACTTGCCCCTTATGAATAAGTAAAACTTCTTCAATTAAATGCTCCATTTCATTTAAGTAATGACTCGAAATGATGATTAATCTTGGATGTGCCATATAATCTTTTAAAACGACGCGATACATATCATCACGAATCGCCTCGTCCATCCCGTTCATTGGTTCATCGAGTAATGTTATCGCGCAGCGCGTTGCTAATCCGTACACTAAATTAAACACTGCTTTTTGCCCCTTTGATAAAAGATAATGCTCATTTTTATCGGAAATGCCCGCGTATTGCAGTAATTCAAATGCTAGCTTTTTTTCAAAATGGGGATAAAAGTTTTTTGCTTCATTTAGGATTTCCTTTAACGTCAATACAGTCGGAAACGTCATCGAATCTTCTATAAAAATTGCATTCGCTGCAACCGTTAAATTTTGAAATGGCTTTTGCCCAACAACTTCTACATGCCCTTTTGAAGCTTTGACATGTCCTGCTAAAATTCTCAGTAGTGTCGATTTTCCAACACCATTTCGACCGATTAAACCAATAATCTTAGGCTCATCTATTTGAAAAGAAATGTTCGAGAAAATAGCTGTTTTTCCATAAGACTTCGCTAACTCTTCACAGTGAATCAACGCTTACTCCTCCTTTTGAATATACTGAATTAGTGCAATTAAATCTGCATCGGAAACGGCCAATCGCTTTGCTTCTTGCACAATTTCCTTCGCCATTTTTGTTAATGTTTCACTACGACGTGTTGCTAATATTCGTTGTTTGGCATCACTTACAACAAACATTCCAAGTCCCCTTTTCTTATATAGGATTTCTTTTTCCACTAAAATCGTAAGACCTTTACCGGCTGTTGCTGGATTAATATTAAAAATTTCTGCGAGCTGATATTGTGAGTACACTTTGCCGTCAGGTAATAGACGGTCAGCGATAATTTCATTTTCGAGCCATTCGGCGATTTGAATATAGATTGGCGTTGTACTTTGTGCATTAAAATTCAATGATGGGCCTCCTTTCTTTTTTTGGTAATTAAGTACATTAGTGTTGTAATGTACTATATAAAAAATAAGTCTTTTTGTCAATTTATTCAGAAAAATTATCCACAAACGCTACTTATCCACAAAGTTATCCACTTTTCACGTAGTTGTTCACAATTTAAGCAGGTTTTTTCAACAGGTTTTCAAATAGTTATCCACATTTCAGTTACTATTTTAATTTAAATTTCTCATAATGTATGTGTGATTTGTCAGGCTTTTCCCTTAGATTTGAAAAAATGCGCTTCGCAAATCGGTACGACTTTTTTCTACATTTTAGATTAAAAATTGCCAATTAGTGCATCGTCCATTACACCTTTTACGATAAGGCATCATTCGTGAATAAAGGCAAATAAAAAGACATTCATCCACAAACATATCCACAGGTTATCCACTAAATATAAAAAGGCACTTTATAAGCTTGATTGCTTATAAAATGCCTTAATGATTTATTTTGTTTGATTCGTTTCTACATCGGAGGATACATATAAATCTTCTTCTCCAAACAACACAGGCTTAAGTGCATCTTCTCCTGAACCTTTTGCTAAAGGAACTCTCGAACGATACGCCGCGCGACATACTAAATGTCCCGAAACAGGGGCTGTAATGAATACGAAAATAATCCCTAAAATTAACCGAATGCTAACATAGCCGTCATGGAACCAAAAATAGACGAATGCGCCAAATAAACATAATAATACGGAAAGGGTCGCACTTTTCGTCGCTGCATGGGAGCGTGTGTACACATCAGGTAAGCGAATCATTCCGAATGCACTGATAACACTTACAATCGCACCAATTAAAATGAATAGTGCCGCCATTAACTCAATCAGTTGATTTCCGCTCAACGATGACACCTCTTTCGATATATTTCGAGAACGCAATTGTCCCAATAAACGCTAAAATCCCGATTATTAAAATCGCTTCTAAATACGCTTTTGTTTTTAACACAATCGATACAATCGCAATCGCAGAAATTAAGTTAACACCAATTGTATCAAGTGCAATCGCACGATCTGGTAGTGATGGTCCTCTAATAACCCGATAAAGGGATAAGGCAATCGCAAACATAAACAAAGTAAGGGACACTTTTAATATCATATCAATCATTGCGTCACCTCCAAAATTGCTTTTTCAAATTTATCAATTGAGCGTAATACCGTTTGCTTACATTCTTCAATATCCATCGCATGAATATAGAAAACTCTACCATCTTCAGAAACTTCCATTACAACTGAACCAGGAGTTAGTGTTAATAATAATGCGAGCGCCGTTATTTGCCAGTCCCCTTGTAAACGCGTTTCATACGTAAAAATACCGGGTGTAATATTTAGCTGTGGATCCAGTACTTGCTTTAAAACACTATAGCTCGATAATAATAGCTCTTGGATAAATAAAAGAACGAGCTTCATAATTTTTACGACACGTCCCAAGTAAAATTGCATGCCGAAAAATCGGTGCATTGCATATAAAATAAAGATACCCAATACAAAACCAGACAAAAATGTTGTAATGTCTGCGTTTGGGTCATCATTTAATAAAACCCAAAGCGTGGCAATAAATAAATTTAAAATAAATTGTCCTAGCATCGATTTACCCTCCTATCCCGCAGTAACCGGCAGTAAGACCTTCAGTGATTAAAGGCTTACTTTATGGATCCGTCGTTAAAATCGCATCGATATAAACAGAAGGATTCATTAATGTATGCGCTGCGTCATTGACGTATTTAGCAATGCCTTCTGCGCCAACACCTAATGCTACAATACATATCGCTAATAATATAAAGGAAACAAGTGCACCACGCGGAATTGGCTTTTTGTCTTCCTCGCTAATCGTTGTTTCACCAAAGAATGATGCAAGGAAAATTCGTAATAGCGAATACAGCACGATAATACTTGAGCCAAAACTTAATACTAATAGTACATAAGAGCCCGTTTCAATTGCACCTTGTCCGATTAATACTTTGCCAATAAAGCCACTAAGCGGTGGAATGCCGACTAATGCACACATCACCAGAAAGTATAGCCACCCAAACAACGGATAATTTCGGATTAAACCATTCATATTTTTTACAATCGTCTCGCCAGTCAATAACACCATCGTTCCTATAATTAAAAACAATAAGGCTTTTGCGACCATGTCATGAATTAAATAATAAACAGCACCCGCCATTGCTTGTTCTGTACCAATTGAAAGCGCCACTAAAATAAAGCCCACGCCGATGATGACGTTATATGTTGCAATCGTACGCACATCCCGACCAGCTAAAGCGCCCAGACAGCCTGCGATAATGGTTAAACCAGCCATTATGCCGATAATCGTATGCGTAACATCCGCTTGAAATGGGAACATGAGCGTGAATGTACGGAACAACGCATAAATCCCGACTTTCGTTAACAATGCCGCAAAAATTGCTTGTACTGCAGTTGGTGGCACACTGTATGCACCTGGAAGCCAGAAGAACAACAGTAGTCCCGCTTTTAAAGCAAATACAAGTAAGAAAATTAATGCCACTACTGTTAACAATGGATCTTGCCCAACTTCTGCTACACGTTGAGCGATATGTGCCATATTCAACGTTTTCACTGTGCCATATAAGTAAGCTAGTGCCACTAAAAACATCCATGAGGCAACGACATTGATTAACACATATTTTAAGGATTCACGCAGTTGTAACTTCTCCCCACCAAGAGCAATAAGTGCATATGAAGCAAGTAACATCACTTCAAAACAAACAAATAAGTTAAAAATATCCCCTGTTAAAAACGAACCATTTACGCCCGCCACTAAAAACATGACAAACGGATAAAAGAACATGTGCTCATGACGATGCCCAATCGTTGAAAAGGCATAGATTAAGCAAATTGCTGTCACGATACTCGCCGTTAAAACCAGCATGACCGCAAAGGAATCTGCTACAAATAAAATGCCATAAGGCGGCGCCCATCCACTAAAGTCAAGACGCATAATCCCGTTTGTATAGACACCTTGTAGCAACACAGCCGATGCCCCTGCAACAAATAAAAGCGTCATTAAGCTGATGATGCGCTGCAATTTAATTTGTTCACGTAAAAATACTAATAAAATGCCCGTAATAATCGGCATGATTAATGGTAAAACAATAATATTATTCATCCGATGAACCCCCAAGCTCTTGGAAATCATCCGATCCGTTCATTAAATACATGCGATATGCTAGCACTAATAAAAATGCGGTTACAGCAAAGCTAATAACAATTGCAGTTAAAATAAGTGCCTGTGGTAGTGCATCGGTATAAGGTGCTACTACCTGCCCTAAAATTGGCACGCTTCCTTTTTTCAGACCGCCGACTGTTAAAATGAGCAAGTGGACCGCATGAGATAAAATAGCGGTTCCCATAATGACACGGAGTACACTTCGAGAGAGGATTAAGTACGTACCCACCGAGACAAGAATCCCAACAAGAACAATCATTAATGATTCCATACTATTCATCCTCACTTATATTTAAAATAATTGTGACAAGTGTTCCGACAACTGTTAAAGCTACACCTGCTTCGAATATCGTTACCGTTGAAAGATGTTTTTCACCTAGCAGCGGTATATCAATATAGCGATCTGTTTGCGATAAAAACGGAACATCAAAAAATAAGGAAGCAATAGCCGTTCCCGTTGCAAGTAAAACACCCAGTGCTGCAACCTTTTTAAAATCAAACGGTATCCCACGATGCACCGTTTCGATATCATACGTTAAATACAAAAGTACAATGGCAGAACCTAGTACAAGCCCTCCAATAAAGCCTCCGCCTGGCGCATTATGCCCAGCGAAAAATAAATACATCCCCAAGGTTAAAACGATGAAAACAATCATCTTAACAACAGTTTTTAAAATGACATCATTCACTTTCAACGTCTGCATCCCCCTTTTTCGCCTTCAGCCTGATGAGTGTGTAGACGCCAAGCCCCGCAATGAATAATACAACGACTTCAAGCATTGTATCGAACGCACGGAAATCTCCTAATATCGTATTGACGATGTTTTTTCCGCTCGCTAAATTATAGGAGTCCTCAAAATACGCAGAAATGGGCTCAAACTTATCGTAATTCATGACTGCTAAACCAATAAATGTTACGGTCGCGCCCACAGTAATTGAAATGGTTATCTTCGTAAACTTAAAGGCTTTTGATATTTTTTCCTTAGTAAGTTTCGGTAAAAATTTGAACGATAATAGGAATAGTGCCGTCGTAACCGATTCAACTACTAATTGCGTCAGGGCTAAATCAGGTGCACGGAACACAACGAAGAAAAACGCAACGGAATAACCAAGTACCCCATTTAGCAGTACGATTGTAATGCGCTGTTTGGCAAATAAAATCGCGAGTGCAGCAAAAATCATTACAAACACTAAAATCAGTTCATACGGTTCAATTACAGCATCCTTCGAAGGATCCCAGCTAAACACATCCGCATAAATCATATAGCCTGCGAGTACCACGACAAAGAATATATAAATATAAATAAAGTAATATGTTAAGTTGCCATTCATATAACGCTTTGTTACTTGTTCAGAACGATATTCACTTGAACTAATCACACGTTCATAAATGCTATTAAACGTATATTTTTGAGGAAAGATTTGATAAATTGGACGCCATTTTTTTAAGGTGCGATACATGAAAATCCCAACAATAACAACCCCAATAGTCATAATTATTTCCGTATTAATATAGCCATGCCACGCTGATATATGTGGCGTCATCTCATCCGTTGATGGGAATGTAGGATAAATACTCGCCATTGCAGGCCTTAAAATATAGTGGCCTATAACATTGGGGAAAATAAAGATACCAACGACAAGCGCAATTAAAATATACGGTGGGATTAACATACCAATCGGCGCTTCATGCGGGGGCTTTTCTAAACGATCTGGTTGAATCTTACCAAAAAACGTTCGCATGATGATAATGACGCAGTAAATAAACGTAAACACACTTGCAATCCATGCAACAATTGGGAATACCAAGCCCATACTATCAAGTGAAAAAATATCCAATTGCGTAATTTTCACTGTCGCCATAAAGAACATTTCTTTACTTAAGAAACCATTAAACGGTGGTAATCCTGCCATTGAAAAACTTCCGATGACGGCAATCGTAAACGTAAATGGCATCAAGGACATTAAGCCACCTAAGCGACGAATATCACGTGTTCCAACTTCATGGTCAATAATTCCGACCATCATAAACAATGCACCTTTAAATGTCGAGTGATTGATTAAATGGAATAGTGCAGCAAAAGTTGCCTGTGTATAAATAACAGACTGTGTTGAGTATCCTAAATGGAGCGCAGCTGAACCCAGTCCGAATAAGCTCATAATTAAGCCGAGTTGACTAATTGTCGAATAGGCCAGTAATGCCTTTAAGTCAAACTGACGTACCGCATTAAAAGAGCCCCAAAACAGCGTTACTATCCCGACACCACTTACAGCCCAGAACCAAACTTCATGCCCACCAAAAATTGGTGTCATGCGCGCTACTAAATAAATCCCTGCCTTGACCATCGTGGCTGAGTGTAAATAAGCAGAAACGGGTGTGGGTGCTTCCATTGCGTCTGGTAACCAAATGTGGAATGGAAACTGTGCGGATTTTGTAAAGGCACCAAGTAATACTAAACACATGGCTGGGATAAATAGATTACTAGATTGTACACTGTCTAAATTCGCGATGATTTCACGAATACTAAATGTGCCTGAAGTAACATATAACATTAAAAATCCTGCAAGCATCGCAACGCCACCACTAACGGTAATTAACATTGCCTTTCGTGCACCTGCACGCGAAGCTTTACGATGATGCCAAAATGCGATTAATAGGAATGACGACACACTCGTTAACTCCCAAAATACATAAAGCACCATTAAATTATCTGAAAGGACGACGCCTAACATAGCGCCCATGAAAAGTAATAAATAACAATAGAAATGATGTAGTGATTCTTTCGTTGATAAATAGAAAATAGAATACAATATAACCAAACTACCTACACCTGTAATGAGTAAACTAAAGATCATACTCAATCCGTCTAAATACGTTGTTATATTGATATCAAATGAGGGGATCCACTCAAATGTTTTACTAAATGTTTTGCCACTTGCAATTTGAGGGATATATGTAGCTAATACTGAAAATAATATAGCGGGTACTACTAAAACAAACCAACCTAAGTGTATGTTTTTAAATCGCCTGTATATAAATGGAATACATGCCGCAGCAATGAACGGAAGCATAATTGAAAATGCAACAATCAAAAGCAAAAACCTCCTACCAAATTTAGTGTATGTACATGATGTATTTATAATAAAAATGAATCTCTAATCATACTTGACTAACCATATAACTCACTTCATAATAATGTGGCATATGGATATTAACTTTTTACAAAATAAAAATAAAAAAAGAAAATATATACAAAAGTAAATCTTAACGGAATGATTTCCAAACAATTCACTTTAAAGTATACAATAATAATAGACCCAATGCACTGTAATAGCATTGATTTTATCTCATTTACGCTTAATTTCTCAAAGTCTATTCATTTCTGATACATTATCATACAATATGGAAAAGAGGTGCGAACTAAAATGAAGTATATAAAAAGTCGATTAGACGAAAGTATTTTAGTTTGTGTATATTACGGACAAAACGGTGAGCGCTTAATTCGCCGCGGACACAAACTGGCAACCTTACTAGACTGTCCACTATATGTATTAACAGTCGATTCAAAACCACTTGATGCATTTGATGCTGAAAAATCTGGTTATATTGAACAATGGAAACAGCTTACTGATGAACTACAAGTGGAAGAGTTCATTATTAAAGACGACGAACGCAGACCAATTCATAAAGTGATTACAGAAGTTACGACGCATTACAACATTTCGCAAATCATCGTCGGTCAAAGTGCACAAAGCCGCTGGGAAGAAATAACGAAAGGTTCTTTCTTAAATGTTTTACTAAAAGAAATTCCTTTTGTTGATTTTCATATTGTTTCAGTGAAGCGCCCTTCTGAAGATGAAAAAATCGATATTTTTGAAAAAGGGGTTCGCGCTTACCTAATTGAAGATAATGCTCAGTACAAGATTGCATTTACATGCCCTAAATTAAATTCTCTTGAAGGTATTTTCTTTAAAGAAATTGGGACAGACTTTGACAATGGAATTTTCAAGTTTTCATACGATAATAAAATGCATGAAGTAAATATTACAGAAGGTATCGTTACAGATCCAAATCGCATTCCTGCTGGGTGTCGTATAATAAATAAATAAAAAATAAGCCCTTTCCATTTTCGGAGAGCGGCTTATTTTTTATTTTATTATAGTAAATTAACTTGTTTTTGCGACATAATCGCGTGGCAATAAAAACGCAATCAGCAACAATAAGGTTAATAACGAAATCGCAATCATCGTCACACGAATACCGAAATTGTCCATCACTAATCCAATTACAACTGAACCAATCGCCCCCATACCAAATGCTACGCCGACTGTTAATCCTGCCATCGTACCAATTTTTGATGGCACCAATTCTTGTGCATAGACGACTGTCACCGAAAAACTAATCATAATGAGTGCGCCAATAATAATGAGAAGTAGCATAACAACGGGTAGCGGCACAAATGGTAATGCTAAGCAAAATGGAATTGGACCGACTACTGATATTAAAATCACATTTTTTCGGCCAATTCGATCTGATAAAGGGCCTCCAAAGAATGTGCCAACAACTCCTAGGGCCATAAATAAGAAAATGAGCAATTGCCCACGTTCAACCGATAACCCGTATTCATCAATTAAATAAAATACATAAAAGTTCGTTATATTCGTTACGTAAAATGAGCGTGCAAAAATAATGACTAATAATAAACCAAGTGC
>JAZUES010000100.1:0-10947 GCA_045640265.1 Solibacillus sp. | reverse complement strand
CCAATCAACCGTTACAAAAATAGAAAGGCCAAGTAAAACGATGCCGGCAAATAAAAACATAAATCCACGTTTATTTAAGCTCAAAGGTATTCCTCCTTCCAATCACTAAATAAAAATAACATGTTTCGTGCGTAAATTACTATTAATAGGTTTATTAAAATAAAAAAATATTATTCTATAAGTCGAAATTCTTAAAAAGGAAGATAGTACTTTGATAGTTGGAATAAGAAGAGTGCCCCATTAATCGTCCAATCTAGGAGGGGCACATACTTTTTGTGTGAGTGGTAGTGTGTAGAAAAATTTTCTTGAAGATTGAATCGAAATACTGTTGTAAAGTTTGTCCTAAAAAATCCTCATTTAAACTCCTAGTAAGTATTCAGTCTTAAGAAAACGATTTAAATCATTAAATAACTGATGGTATTATATGATTTTGAACGACAGCAAATTCATTTTTTGTCAATAGTACGTATTTTCATCATAGTTATTATGTTTGTACACAATTTATAAATAGTAGGATTTTTCATATAACTCGCAAATAAATTCTTAAGGAAATGGACATCCTCTGAGTTATTAATGTTTTTCCGTATCGCGTTTCTGAGCTTAACCAACCGAGTACGCTTGAAAAGTCATGACCAATTTTGTATTCAATGCTCATAGGGTTTTATAACAGCTTTTTGCTGCACTTTAACACTCTCCCTGTATTTTACGTATAACTAGTAAAATACAGGGAAAAGGTTAAATTCAAGTAGAAAAAGACTTCGTAACAATGGAAATTTAAAGGTAAAATAATGCCTATGATACAATCTGAATAGGAAAAAAATACTTGGGGAGAGGCAAAAGTCATGATTCAACAGCTTAATCAATTTATTCAACGATGGATGCCTATTTTAACACCTCTTAGTTTGGTCATCGGTGTTTTATTAGAAAAAATTGGAGGGCATTTGTTATTTTTAGTGCCGATTCTATTTGCAGGTATGACGTTTATTAGTAGTCTTAAATTGAAGTTTCGTGATATTAAAGTGTTCAAAGAATATCCAAAAATGATTTTGTTTATTATTGCGTTTTTACATATCTTAATGCCATTATGGGCTTACTTTTTAGCACAAGTCATTTTTAATGATCATTTATTATCGATTGGTTTTTTGTTATCTGTTGCTGTGCCAACTGGGATCACAAGTGTTATTTGGGTAACGATTAGTAAAGGAAATTTGCCATTATGCTTAGCCATTATTTTAATCGATACATTACTAGCGCCCATTTTAATGCCTGTAACATTGCATTTGGTGGTTGGGGAGGCAATTCAATTAGAAACCTCTGACCTTATATTAGATTTAATCTGGATGATTATGCTGCCGTCCATTTTAGGGATGATCATGAATGAATGGACAAAGGGCAAGCTACTTGAAAGGATAGGTAGGCCGTTAACGCTTGTATCGAAGCTTTGTTTATTTGGCATTATTATGATTAATAGTAGCGCGATAGCACCGTATGTAAAAAATCTGAATGCAGAATTAGCTAGTGTCATTGGCTTAGTTTTAGTAATCGCAGCTTCTGGTTATACGTTTGCACTGATTATTAGTCGTATTTTTTTGAAATCCCAAGCTGATCAAGCAACATTTGTATTTAATGCTGGGATGAGAAATATCGCAGTCGGTGTCGTTATTGCTATGACCTATTTCCCATCAAAAGTAGCTATGCCTGTTGTATTTGGTATGCTATTTCAACAAGTATTAGCCTCCCTTTTTTATAAAATAATACGAAAGTAAATCGGCTTTTCATTTGAAATGTACGTGTAAAGTGAAATATTGCATCTTTGAAATAAATTTTCATTCGTACTTTTCATATCCAAATGGATTCAAATGCCTATATAGCAAGGTTCTAATTGATAAGTTAACTGTCCATTAAGTGTGCACTCTGAAAATACAGTTGTATTACTAAGCGACACAATGTATTATTGTGATATAACAAAGGAACGGAAATTGAAGTGTATTATAGAAAAGCTTCAATCAACTTAGAGTGCGGAGGGTCTTATGAAACAGTTATTTGGAAAATGGAACAGTATTAATTTAGTCAATCGTATTATAATCGGGATTGTTATAGGTATTATTCTAGCGTTAACGATTCCAAATGCGGTAAGTGGAATTACAATTTTAGGTACTTTATTTATTTCAGCTTTAAAGGCTGTAGCACCAATCTTGGTGTTTGTGTTAGTTATTAATGCCATTGCTTCCCATGTGAGTGGCAAGGCAACCAATATGAAAATGATTATCGTACTATATGCAATGGGTACATTACTTGCAGGATTTACAGCAGTTATCGTAAGCTACATTTTCCCAACGACATTAACATTAAAAACAGGAGCACAAGATATTTCTCCGCCTAAGGGTATTTTTGAAGTATTAGAGAAATTATTATATAACGTTATTTCAAACCCAGTAAGTGCGATTATGGATGCGAATTATCTTGGGATTTTAGCATGGGCAGTCGTATTAGGGGTTGCGTTAAAAGCTTCAAGTGATTCAACAAAAACGGTGATTTCGAATTTATCAGACGCCGTAACAAAAATTGTGCAATGGGTAATTAGCTTAGCACCAATTGGGATTATGGCAATTGTGTTTGAAGCAATTTCTACAACTGGTTTATCAGCTTTAACTGAGTATGGTCGTTTAATTTTAATTTTAGTTGGTACGATGTTCTTTGTGGCGTTAGTAATCAATCCATTAATTGTGTTCATCGTAGCGCGTCGCAATCCATATCCGCTTGTTTTAGCATCACTAAAAGAAAGTGGGATTACAGCTTTCTTCACACGTAGTTCAGCAGCAAATATTCCGGTCAATATGGCATTAGCTGAAAAACTGAAATTAGACAAAGACACATATGCCGTATCGATTCCTTTAGGAGCTACGATCAATATGGCGGGCGCGGCAATCACAATTTCCATTTTAACAATGGCAACAGCGCACACATTAGGTATTGAAGTAGATTTCATTACTGCCGTTATTTTAATGGTGTTATCAGCAGTATCAGCAGCAGGTGCTTCAGGTGTTGCAGGGGGATCATTATTATTAATTCCGTTAGCATGTAGCTTATTCGGCATTTCAGATGATGTGGCAATGCAAGTTGTTGCAATTGGCTTTATCATTGGTGTTATTCAAGATTCATGTGAAACGGCATTAAACTCATCTTCGGACATCGTATTCACTGCAGCCGCAGAGTATGCGAAAGAACGTAAAGCAAAATAATTAACGTAAAGCCATCTCGTAACGGTAAACGTACGAGATGGCCTTTTTTTGTCGATTTCATGTAGATTACCGTGAAGAAGGTTATTTCTTGGGAAATAATGCACAAAAAATATTGGAATACCGTTGCCGAAAGTACAATTGACAAATTTGAACTTGTCGAACTGAAAAACTTTATGGCCAAATAAAAAAAGGGTTCATCGTAAATTCTTGCGATAAACCCTTTACTTTTGGTTGTCGACATTCATCAATCCTCACCACCGCCATAACCATCATGACGACTTCCACTGTCAAAATTATCATTGATTGCTGCGTACATAAAATCAGCATAATCGAGCTCATAAGTCAGCAAATCCCCAATCGCTTCATTGGACGTATAAATTTGAGCGGCCATTAATAAAGAATTACAATGGTTTTGTTTAATTTTCAGCTTTCGGCAAATTTCTTCGTGAATATCATAAAGTGCCGGGAATTGGACGATTTCAAATTTTGCTAATGCAAGCAGTGCAATCGTATTATAGTGACAAACTAGCACCGAAATTTCGCGTTTTTGAATGAAGGTAGTAAGAGTTTGTACATAGTTAAATGTCTCTTCACAATACATACCTGTGCCAATTGTTAATAATAGGGCGCAATTTTTTGTTTCCTTGTTTCGTATAAAGCCTATGGAAACCAATGCTTGATAGTATTTTTCAAACGTAATTGCTAATTGTTGCGGTGATTCAGGACGTGCGGCTAAAATTGTGCAAGTATTGGTCGCTAAATTCGAATGTTTTAAGCTTGGTTGCTTCATTAATTCTTTAATTAATGCTTCAATTTTTTGAATGGATTGTTCTGACTCAATATGTATTGCTGCTAAATAGCATTGGTCACCTCGATTGAATTTTTTCGTCAAAAGTTTATACATATGTAAGGCATGTGGTATTTTTTCAGGTGTTTTCGCAAAGTGGACGTAGTAAGCATGACAAATTGGTAAACTCATACTGAAAAATTGATACCACTTCGTATGCGCCTTAATTTGCTGCTGCACGATTTCATAATCTTCATAATTAAAACGAATGTTTCGAACGGTTAGTTTTAAGGCTAAATTATTAGCAAACTTATTCGCATCGCTTCCAAAATAAAGCTGTATTTTATCAAGATTGTCGAAAAATAATTGCAAGCGCTCGTTCATTTTTATCACCCCTAATAAGTAGTACGTTTCAACTTAGCGGAAGTTTCAATAACTGAGTAGAGAATAGATGAAAATAAGCTTGTGAATTCAAGCATAATTCAAAAGAGTATTGTATGATAGATAAGTAATTATTTTAAAAAGCTGACGTAGCTCGTTGATAGAATTGAGAGGAAGAAAGTTATGAGCCAACAACCATTTTTGCCGATTATTGTAGGTACAGATATTAATGCATACAACATGGCGATTTCATTCCATGAAGAATATAAAATTCATCCCATTATAGTTGGGAAAGGTGTCTTACCATTTACAAATTTAAGTACGATTCCACGAGCAATCGAATATGACACAAAATTAGCCGATCCATCACAGTTTGCGAAAATTTTAATTAATGTAGCAAAAAAATACGAAGGTGAAGCGGAAAAATTAGTTTTAGTCGGAACAAACGATTTATACGTGCGATTAATTATTGAAAACCGTGATATCTTAAAAAATTACTTCGTATTTAACTATATCGAAGAAGATTTAATGAACGATTTACAAATCAAATCGAACTTCTATAAGCTTTGTGCTCAGTACGACATCGATATTCCAACTACAATTTTTTACGATTGTAAAACAGATGGTGATTTCGAACAAGACATGATGTATCCAGTCATCATTAAACCAAGTAACGGGATTGAATATAGCCGTCATCCATTTGAAGGACAAGCAAAAGTATTCAAAGTGGAAAGCATAGAAGAAGTTCAAAAAGTCATTAACATGATTAAAAACAGTGGCTATCAAGATCAATTGATTATCCAAGATTATATTCCTGGTGATGATACGGCAATGTGGGATTCTGTTGTTTATGTGAACTCGAAAGGCAAAACACAGCTTGTATCGTTTGCACAAGTCGTCTTGCAAGAACATACGAAAACAGCTATCGGTAACTATACGGCGCTCATCACACGTTACAATGAAGAGGTCATGACAAAATTGCGCGGCTTTTTAGAAGCAGTTGGCTACCGTGGATATGGTAACTTTGACTTAAAATATGATGAACGCGACGGCAAATTCAAAGTGTTTGAAGTAAACATCCGTCAAGGGCGTTCAAGCTATTATATTAATGCAATGGGCAATAACTTAGCGCGCAACTTTGTAGAGGATTTAATTTATAATCGTTCGAAGGAATGTGAGTACTTAAAAGGGGACGTATTGTTCTCTGTTGTTCCGAAAATTGTACTGAAAAACTTCGTTGATGATGCAGCGGTGAAAAAAGATATTGTGCGATTAATTCGCGAGAAAAAAATGGTCAACCCATTATTCTATAAACAAGACAAACATTTTAAACGCAAAATTTACATGTTCATCCGCCAAGTGAACTACTATAAAAAATATAAAGAAAACGTGTGGTAATCACACTTTCAAAGACCCATCAATGAGTGCAAAACTTGTTGATGGGTTTTGTTATTTTATGGGTAATGAGGTTATCCATTTCAAAATAATGTTATAGTTAGAAAAAAGAAATGGGTGAGAGCAAATGACAATCCATACATTTACAGCAAAACTTGATTGGCCAGGTAGTCGTAATGCTGTCGGAAATTTAAAGGCAGAACGACTTTCAACGAAAATCTCAATTCCACCTGAAATGGATGGACCAGGTGTTGGTACTAATCCAGATGAAATGTTACTTGGTGCGGCTGCAACTTGTTATTTAATCACACTAGCTGCGATGCTTGAACGAAGTGATATTGAGGCGAAGCTTGATTTAAAGTCAGAAGGGCATGTTGACGTGACAAACGCTGTATTCACTTATAAAGAAATTCATCATTCTGTGGAAATACAGCTACAGGAACAATCTGAGCGCGCTATTCGTTTAGCAGAGCGTTATGCATATAAAGCAGAGGAAACCTGTATGATTAGTAAAGCGTTAAAAGGGAATGTAAACATCCAAGTACATCTTACGTTAAAGTAGGGGAGCGATTTGATGGATATGGTTTCAGTAATCATTCAATTAGCCGTTGCCGCTATACTTATCTTTTTTATAAGTGGGCGGTTAATCGGATCTGAAGTAAGCTTAGGAAAACGAATTTTATCGGTCATTATTAGTGTGGCGTTTACGACATTTGTATTTTGGTACACCTATTTAAGAGATGCAAGTTATTATGACGGTAATATTGTATCGAATGTCATTAATGTTTCTACTCTTTTATGGCTAGGCAGCATGCTTCTTATTTCGATGCTATTGTATTTATTTTTTGAGTTATTTGATCCTATCGAATTAAATGAAAACGGCACACCAGTTGGGCGACGCTCGTATTTTAAAACGCTTATCACGTATTGGCGCCGTCAAAAACGCTTGCGTCAAGTCGTGAGTATTGCGGTAAGAAATGGTGTGACACGCACGGTGAAATACGCTCGTTCAAGAGAAGATGAACGTGAATTTGCAAAAGCGCTACGTGATACATTAGAGCAATGTGGTGGAATTTTCGTCAAGTTTGGGCAAGTGCTTTCTACACGAAAAGAGCTACTACCACCTATTTTTATCGAGGAATTAGAGAAGCTTCAGCGGCATGTGAAGCCACTATCAGAACAGCAAGTAGATGCTATTTTAAAAGAAAATTTTAAAGGACAAGAGTTGCAAATATTTTCTTTCATTGATAAAAATCCATTAGCTTCCGCATCTATCGGCCAAGTACATAAGGCAGTGTTAAAAGATACAAATGAGCCTGTTGTCGTGAAGCTGTTACGTCCTGAAGTAAAGGGCGTCATGACGGAGGATTTGACGATTTTAATGGAGTTTGCAGGCTGGATTACAAGTAAATCTCAATGGGCGGAAAACTTAGGCTTTTATGATTTAGCAAAAGGTTTTAGCGTGGCGTTAAGAGAAGAAATCGACTTTAATATTGAAGCTCGCAATATGGAACAAATGGAGAATATCGTTCAAATGGGAAAGATGGACGTAAAAGTACCAAAAGTGTTTCATAACGTGTCAAATGAAAATATTTTAGTGATGGAGTTAGTCAAAGGGAAATCCGTTTCCGTTGCAAATGATTTGTTTCAAGCGGAGCAGGTGAATCGGCATGTATTTGCAAAAAACTTACTTTATGCGTTTTTAGAGCAAGCACTTATTTCGGGTATTTTCCACGCAGACCCACATCCAGGTAACATTTATTTGGAGCAGGATACAGGGAAGTTAGCAATGCTTGATTACGGTGCGGTCGGTCGCTTGGCCGTGCAGCAACAGGACGGGTTAAAGTATTTTTTAGTGGGTATTCATCAAAATGACGCAGCATTAGTTGTTGATGGGATTAGCTTGCTTGTTGAAAATGCTGAGGATATTAATCGCCATGAAATGGAGCAAGCTATTAGCCAAATTTTATTGAAGATTAACTTTGTATCTCAAATTCCAACAGATGTACTTATTTACTCAATTTTCTCTGTTGTAAGAGACTTCGGTTTGCATTTTTACCCATCGGTGAGCGTGGCATTACGCGCGGTCGTTACGTTAGATGGCACATTAAGAATCATTTATCCTGGCTTTGGAATTTTTAGCGAAGTGAAGGATTTCTCAAATGACTATTTAAAATCAAGCCTAATCAAGCCGTTTAAAGAGCCACGCGCCACGAAGCAATTGCTTGAAGAAGAATTGGCATTAATGCTACCAAATTTGAGAAAAGTTCCACGCCGTATTGATCAATTGTTCAAAAAAGTAGAGAGTGGAAAAATCATCTTACACCATGATATTTTTTCAGATAAAGTGAATGCAATGTTCGTGACCCAGCTGTTTTCACGTTTTGTGTTATTGCTTGTCGGCATTACGTTCGGCATCATTTCGGTTGCCTTACTTGCTATTTCACAATTTATTCGTACAGCGTATGCGGTGTATTTAAATACAGCAGCCTACTTAGGGCTATTTTTATGTGCAATTCTACTCGTACGTCTGTCCATTCAAGCAATACGGGATATGAAAAGAACAAAATAACGTCAGAGATCCTTTTAAAGGATCTCTTTTTTGCATTATCACTTTAGTATAGTAAAATACTGAAACGATAGTGAGATAGCTTATTAACGCAATAAATAAAATCGAGGTAAATATGTATTAAACGTTATAAAATAAGTTATTTAATAGAAAATACATGAAAAATAAATAAATATAAGTAGAAATAATTTTCTATTTATACAATAATAAAATTAACAAATTTTTATGGTTTCGAAAAAATGCAAGGGGATGGGTTGGATGATTCAATTAAACGGACAAAATTTATCAATTGAGCAATTAGCAAGCATTTTATACGGCAATGAAAAAGTAGAAATTGCACAAGAGGCCATTGCAAGCGTTGAAAAAAGTCGTCAAGCAGTAGAACGCATCGTACAGCAAGATAAAACGGTATACGGCATTAACACAGGCTTCGGAAAATTTAGTGATGTAAAAATTGCAGAACAAGAAGTGAGTAAGCTCCAATTAAATTTAATTCGCTCACATGCATGTGGGTTTGGTGAGCCATTCCCTGAAAAGGTTTCAAAAACAATGATGGTGTTACGTTTGAATGCTTTATTAAAAGGGTTATCGGGTATTCGAATGGAAGTACTAGAGCGTCTATTATGGATGATTAACGAAGAGGTCAATCCGGTAATTCCACAGCAAGGTTCGCTCGGTGCTTCAGGAGATTTAGCGCCACTTTCCCATTTAGTGCTCGCCATTATTGGGGAAGGCGAAGTATGGATTAAAGGCGTGCGCACATGTTCAAACAAAGTATTTGAAGCACATAACTTAGCCCCAATCGAACTACAAGCAAAAGAAGGGTTAGCCCTGATTAACGGAACACAAGCGATGACAGCACAAGGGGTTGTGAACTACATTGAGGCAGAAAAGCTAGCATATGCGAGTGAATGGATTGCTGCGATGACAATGGAATCGCTATACGGCATTATTGATGCCTTCCATCCTGCAGTTCATGAGGCACGTAATATGCAGGAACAAATGGACGTTGCAGCTCGAATGCGTGATTGGTTAGAAGGCAGTGAACTGATTACACATCAAGGCGAAAAGCGTGTGCAAGATCCATATTCATTACGCTGCATTCCACAAATTCACGGCGCAAGCTGGCAAGTATTAAATTATGTAAAAGAAAAGCTTGAACTAGAAATGAATGCTGCAACGGACAATCCGTTAATTTTTGAAGACGGGGATTTAGTTATTTCAGGTGGTAACTTCCACGGTCAACCAATTGCCTTTGCAATGGACTTTTTAAAAATTGGCGTCGCAGAGCTGGCTAACGTATCCGAGCGACGCATCGAACGTCTAGTGAATCCCCAATTAAATGAAGGCTTACCAGCATTCTTAAGTGCGAACCCAGGATTAGAGTCTGGCGCGATGATATTACAATACAGTGCAGCAAGCTTAGTGTCAGAAAATAAAACACTCGCACATCCAGCTTCGGTTGATTCGATTCCATCATCTGCGAATCAAGAAGACCACGTAAGTATGGGGACAACAGGATCTCGTCATGCGCGCATGATTATTGCCAATGTCCGTAATGTGTTAGCGATTGAAGCATTTTGCGCAGCACAAGCTGTAGAATACCGTGGGGTTGATAAGATGTCACCGAAGCTTCGCAAAAAGTGGGATGAATTACGAAAAATAGCACCGAGCATGACAGAGGATCGTATTTTCAGTAAAGATGTAAATCGCATTATCGATTATTTACTACCGTCAGACTAATCTTTCAAAACGATAATAGGGTAAGTGTTTGTTATAATAAACATTACGAGATAGAGAGGATGTATATTATGACAAAACCACATTTACTAATCATTGATGGCATGGCATTGCTGTTCCGTTCGTTTTTCGCATCGGCTGCTATGAATCAATTTATACGTTTAGAAGACGGAACACCATCGAACGGGGTGCAAGGCTTTGCAAGACATGTACTGACCGCACAAAATCTAATCAAACCAACGCATTTAGCTGTTTGTTGGGATATGGGTTCGAAAACATTCCGCAATGATTTATACGACGGCTATAAAGTAAACCGCCCCGCACCTCCGGAAGAAATGCTGCCACAGTTTGATATGGCAAAAGACGTTTCTAAACTAATAGGTTGGCAAAACTTCGGAACACCAGGACTTGAAGCGGATGATTTAATCGGTTCAATGATTGAAAAGTGGAAAGAGGATGCGCAAATTACAGTCGTAAGTGGCGATAAAGATTTGCTTCAATTACTAAACCCTTCTACAACGATTGCCTTTACGAAAAAGGGTTATACGGAATACGATGTGTATACAGAAGCTCGTTTTGTGGAAGAATACGGCATCTCACCGAATCAATTTGCGGAAGTGAAGGCATTTATGGGCGATTCGAGTGACGGCTACCCAGGTGTAAAAGGAATTGGTCCGAAAACTGCACTTCAGTTAATTCAAAATCACGGTTCGATCGATGGTGTAATAGCTGCTCTATCAACCTTAAAACCAGGTCAACGCACGAAAATTAGTGAAAATGAAGAAATGCTAAGACTATCTCATAAGTTAGCGAAGATTCATTGTGAGGCAGAA
>JAZUES010000099.1:0-9249 GCA_045640265.1 Solibacillus sp. | reverse complement strand
CACATCGCAGCCATAGTTGATGAGTAATTCTTGTTGTTGCACGGTTTCAACACCTTCTGCAATAACTGTTAAATTCATCGATTTACCTAATTGCACCATACCATTCATTAATTGCTGAGATTTTTCAGATTTTAATAAGGCACTTGTAAAGGTTTTATCTATTTTTAAGGATGAAATTGGTAATAAATGCATGTAACGGAATGATCCGTAGCCTGTGCCGAAGTCATCGAGTGCAAATGTGATGCCTTCGTTTTCAAGTGTACGCATTTGCTTAATAATGCCGGTTTCAGCTTCTGCTTCTAATGCGAATTTTTCAGTAATTTCGATTTGAAGTAAGTTAGCAGGGCAACCTGTTCTTTTAAGTGTTTCTAAAATCGAATTCGCCATATTTTTATCGCGGAATTCACGTACAGACGAGTTGATACTCACTTTAATATTGTGACCAGCCGCCTTCCAAATGACTGCTTGTTCACATGCTTTTTCTAGCATGAATGAACCAATATGGTTAATAAGACCTGTTTCTTCAGCAATTGGAATTAATTCGTCTGGAGAAACGACCCCAATAACTTCATCATCCCAACGAACTAATGCTTCAACAACCGTAATTTTACCTGTTTTAATATCAAATAGTGGCTGGTATAAAACGTGTAGGTTTTTTTGATCAAGCGCTTGTAATAAACGTTTTTCAACAGTTGATTTACGATTTAATGCAGCGTGTGATGATTTAGATAAAGATAGAATGCTGTCGCCACCAGCTTCACGAACTGACGTAATGGTTGCTAAAGATGCCTTCATTAACTGAGAAAATGTTGATTGATCTTCTGGATAACGTGTAATACCACCGCTTATAGAAAGTGGTACGGCAACATTCCCATTGTAAATCGGATGTTGTTGTAGATAGCTTAAAAAGCCTTGTGTAAACCATTCAGGCAGAGGCGTGATGACAACAAACTCATTTTCGTTAATGCGGGCCATGATACTGTCTTGGAAATACGTTTTCATACGTTTTGTAAACTCAATAATTAATGAGGTTGCGGCTACTTCGTCGTGGATATCTTTTATTGTATAAAATTTATCGATACTTAAATACACGAATGAGAAATGACGTTGCTCCTCAATCATATTTGTAATAATTTGCGCAAGACGGTGCACATTTATCATGCCTGTTTCTGGATCAATATAAGCAATTTTCTCTAGTTGTAACTGGATATTTTTGTCTTTAGTAATATCGTGTTCAATGAGTATATATTGGTTTGCTTCACCTGTTTGACCGAATAAAGGAATCGCCGTTAAATGAACCCAATATACTTGCTCATCTTTTGTAATCTTTTGAACTTCACCTTGCCATATTTTTCCGTTTTGTAGTGTTTTCCAAATGGCTTGTGCTTCTTTTTCAGATTCCTCTGTTTTCGGGAAAAGTTGCCAAAATGTCTTTCCAATAACGCGTTTTGGTGTCCAATTACTTGTTTTTAAAAAAGGCTGATTTGTTTGTGTAATAAAACCATCCTTATCAAGCGTTACGGTCATAAATGATTGATGAACCCCGTTCTTCAAATCAATTAAATGCTGTTGTTCTTCATCAAGTGAACGAATATCCTCTGTAGGTATGCAAAGAACGTAAACTGCATCGTGATTTTCGTAAGTAATTGGCTTTGTATATAAAGTAACAGTTACTGAAGTTTGCTTGTTTGTTGTAATGACCATATCATGGAAATATAATGGTCGTGTACTCTCTAAAATGGATTTAATGATGTCGTCACTGATGGATGCAAAAAGTGTCTCGTGTATAGGCTGCTTCTTTAGTTCTTCTAATTCTACTGTTGAATAGTTAAAAGTAGAAAAAGATCCTTTGATAATTGTTCCTGTAGGTTGAAGTATAAAGGAAGGGAAAGGAGTGACATTTGACAGCTCGGTATCAACAGAAAAAATTTGTTCATTCGTCATGAGTTAGGCCTCCTTAATTCATAAATTAATACTATGATTATAAATAAATAACTGACATTAGTCACTAATAATAAAATATATCATTAAAACCAAAAAGAATTTATAGTATTTTTAGCCCCTTTTAAATCCTTGATAATATAAAAATACCAATAGTTTACAAATATAATTATAAAGTATTCAACAGATGAAATCAATAATGGTTCTTTAGTTTCAATTTTATTTTTAGATATATTAATATAGTTATAATGGCTTTTTGATTTAAAATAATTGGTATAAGTAATACAACCTTATAATAATATATATACAAACATCTTATACTTAAATATTCGATAAATAATAGATAATATCGCATAAAATATAAGAAATGATTGATTAGTCATGATGTTTTTATAGGTCAAGAAAGCTTTTCTTAGTTGAAAATCCTTACGAGCTTTACTAAAATAAGAACATTATAGATTGAATTGGAGTAGAAAGAATGAATTTATCGGCAATTACAGTGTCGTTTCCTTTAGATGAAGAAACATATAAAGAAGTTCGAACGCTTTGTAAGACAGCAGCAGAGAGTGATGGGCATCTTTATCATAATGTAATGAATTTACCAGTAGCGAAAAGCTATGAAACGCGAGGATTTTACCTCCTAGTTTATGATGATGATAAAAATGAGCTTGTTGGTGCAGGAACAGCGATTGATATTATGGGCTTAGATACGTATGAATGGTCACTTTTAGTAGCACCTATGTATCGTCAGTTAGGAATTGGAACGGCTATATTAAATGTACTGCATGACGGGATGGAAATGCGCGGAAGTGAAGGCGAATTAGCTTTAATGATAGAAGGTTCTCATTTTGGTCGTGAATTTTTACAACATAATGGTTATTTATATAGCTTTTCGGAGGCAACTTTAGAAGCTCATTCAGAAATTCTAATCGAAGCAGGGGCTGTATCCATTCGTCCATTTATGCAAAAAGACACGGAAGCACTTGTATCGATTTTTAGTGAAGCGTTTGGTGATATGCGTGAGGAATCACTTGAGCTAATCGAATATAATTCGACAACAGAAGGTCTTAAATTGTGGACGGCTGAACTAGACGGAGAGATGGTTGGAACGGTGACAACACGTAAAGAAGGAAAAGTGCAATGGGTTTCTGCTTTTGCGGTAGCGCCAAATAGGCAAGGACGCGGTATTGGTACACAAATTTTAAATTGGGTGAAAGATTATGCGATTCACAGCGGTGAAAAGACTATTTTACTTGATGTTGAAATTGAAAATAGCAGTGCACTACGCGTTTATGAAAAAGCTGGCTTTATAAAGTCTTATCAAATGGATTATTTTGTACGGGTGAAGTAAATAAAGCAGGAAGCAACTGAAATTTTAAATTCAGTTGCTTCCTTTTTGTTTACTGCAATAAAAATGTTTCTTTTGATGGCCCGATTAAATAAAGTTCGTGCATGGCGCGTGTTAATGCTACGTACAATAGTTTGCGATCAATCGCATGGTCGTAGTAGGGTACATCAAACGCAACAATCATGACCGCATCAAATTCAAGACCTTTAGCTAAATGGCTCGGTACAACAAGCAATTTTTCTTGGTCAATCCCTGAATTTTCATCGAGTAATTGCGCAGAAATCTCGGTATTTTGAAGCTGCTTCATGATTTCATCTGCTTCTTCGGTCGTTTTGCAAATCAACGCTACAGAACGGTGATGGCTCGCTTTAATCTTGGCAAATGTGTCTTCAATCGTTTGCGAATTGAAGTGGTCTTGTTGAATGAATTCTGGCAGTTTTCCGTGACGAACAACGGGCTCAACAAGCGGTAATTCTTCATCCATTTTCATCAAAATTTTATTGGCAACTTCCATAATTTCAATCGTTGTACGATAGCTTTTTTGAAGTGTCGCATAGGTGGCACGTGGGAATAATTCAAGTACGGGTTCCCAATCAGTTAGCGAACGGTAACTATGGATTCCTTGTGCGAGGTCACCAACCATTGTAAACATATCTGTTTCAAGCCCAGCTTTCAGTGCAGCAAGTTGGAAGTAGCTATAATCCTGTACTTCATCGATAAAGACTACGCGCATTTTCCACTCTTCTGCAATCCCTTTAATTTTCGCTTGTAAATAGTAAAGTGCAGCCAAGTCTTCAAGTGCCCACTGTTCTTTTTTATGTGCCGCAATAAATTGTTCCGTATGCTCTGGGGCCCATTCTGGAGCAATTTCATATAGGAGTTCACGATTTGTTACAACGTCTCGGTACGCTTGCTTTACTTTGACCTTTACGAATTTTTTCATATAAGCAGAAGCAGTCGATTTAGCCTCTTGTTTAATTTTAGGAATGCGTTCGTCACGTTCATCGATAAATTTCGTGACGATACGACGGCGTTTTTCATCTTCACGAATCCCATTTAATGAACGGCCAATCGCATCTTCATAGCGTGCATTTAATGTGGAAAGTACCGCAGCAGTTTTACGTTTAACCTCGGTTTGGACCACCTTTTTAATACGCTCCAGTCGTTTTTCAATCGGCATGTAATGAAATTCAACTAAGAATAGCTTGCGTAAATGATCTCCTTTCATAATGCGGTACTTTTCGATAAAGACATCCTCAAAAAGTTCAGCAATCTGTTGTTCATAGCGCGCTAAATAACGATCCATCATGAGCTGATAAAATGAACTCCCTTTAATTTTGGATATGGGGAATTCATCGTGCATTGATTTATTTTGTGCCACAATTTGCTCGAGTTGTTCATTCGGATTTTGCAGTTTTAGCTTAATTTTCGTCGCGTTTTGTACGTACTCCGCATAAGTTGTTTGACAAATTTTATCGACCCCGAGCTCTGGTAATACATCACCAATGTAATCGATAAATAACTTATTTGGTGCTAAAATCATTAGCTGCTCTGGCTTAAAATGTTCTCCCATTGTATAAAGGAAATACGATATCCGGTGTAGGGCAATGGTTGTTTTCCCTGAACCAGCTGCTCCTTGTACGAGAATTGGCTGGCGTAAGTGTGCACGAATAATTTCATTTTGTTCTTTTTGGATAGTTGAAACGATTTCGGTTAACCGAACGTCTGCCTTTCCTTCAAGTGCTTCTTGTAGTAATTCATCATTTGTCGTCAAATCCACATCGCGGTAATTGACGAGCTGTGCGTTTTCAATTTTGTATTGGCGTTTGGCAAATAAATGACCACTAAGTTCTTCATCGTGAACTTCATATGTTAAATCGCCAAGTCGACCGTCATAATACACGTTTGCGACAGGGGAACGCCAATCGACGATAATGGGTTCGTGCGTTTCGCTATGGAAAAGAGATGTTTTCCCGATATAAAGAAACTCCTCTTCTTCACCTTCGCGTTGGAAATGAATGCGCGCAAAATACGGTCTTTGACGAATTGCCTCTAGGCCTTCTTTTTGATTGCGAGCGAGTTCGAAAAAGCGCGTGTTCATCAAAATATTTAAAAAGCTATCACTTGAATCAAGGTATTCTACATTGGACATGGCGTTTTTAATATTTGCTTGTGCATTTTCAATATCTGTTTTGGAATTATGTAAAATCTGATCCATATAATGTACCGTTTCTGTTAAACGCTGTTGTTCCTTTTGGAAATCAGTAAGTTCCATCGTCATTGTCATTCCTCCTATCACCAATTAAAGTCAGAATTTAATCTTATCAAATATGAAGAGGGGGTTTCAAGGGTAGGGCTATAAAGAATTAATTTATAGTATTTTAAAAAAAGAGAAGATAGCTTCATCGCTATCTTCCTAAATCACCACTTCGCTACATGTTCTTCAATACAGCCAAGCATTTGCTGAATAAGCAAGGTATTTCCGTTTTCTAATTGAATGATTCCATCATAATAGCCAACCATTTGATGCACGGATGATGCGATTACCTTTACATTCGTTGTAGCGATGCGCTCGAAAAATGGTGTGAAGGTTAAGTTTATCTGCTTACTAAACTTGGATTTCACGGTCCAAGGTTTCATAAAGTCATTGATATCATAAGAAAAAATCACGTCTTCCGAAATTTTTGTCATTACGCCATTGATAAAAATGGCGTTTTCCGTCATTCCTGTACCATCCGTCCATTGTCCACCAAAATTCAGACCAATGCGCTGACCACGAACAAGCTGCGAGGCCATGCCCCAATTCCAAGTAGCTTCGCGCGGCCAAACACCACGTCCGTAATCAAGTACTGCAAAGCTATCCTCAGAAGAAAATTTGAAACGACGCTGACCAATTTTAACAATCCCTGATGCAGGTAATGTGTGATGTTTTGCTGTGAACTGGAATGTTTGTCGATTCCATGGAATGACAACATTTAACGATTCGTCATCTTGTGGATGTTCGATTGTAAGTTCAGCCTGTAAATGTTCGCCATCAAAATCAGGACAAATGACAGTTAAATGTGTGTCGCCATTAAAATAGGTAATAGTAATCGTCATCTCGTTATTGGCGAAGTTTACTGTTTCTAATACTTGCGTCGGCATTTTCACCTTGGTGCCAAGTGGAATTGTAATCGTTTTTTCAAAATAACGCTGTGTCTCATATTCAAGGAAGTAAACGAAGCAAACAGCAGCATAGTCCAAGTGACTAATTGTCGCAGAAAATAAAATGTCTTCACCAAAAACGCACCAATAATTCCATTTTTTCTTGCGCATAAAATGACCTGATAAATTACAATCCACGATTGGTGTACGCGCAAAACCAATCGCCTCAGGATTTAAATTACCCTTTTTATCGCAAAGTAATGTAGGTTGTAAAATTTCTTTTTCTGCATGTTGCTTCATTAGAATCCCCCTCAAATAAGTACCGATGTCTTGTTAAAAATATTGTATCAGACATTTAAAGAAACGGGCGACTTCTGCTCTATGTTTACATAATTTTCAATGATAATTTGGGATAATCGAAAAACCTTCGACATACGATGACAATAATGGTAGGAGGGTGAAAATTGCCGATACAATATGATCGAGGGGCAGCTGTAGCTTATGCGTATCGTTATTGGGATAGCTATAATCCAGCGTTTCCTGTGTTTCAAGACGATTGTACGAATTTTATTTCACAGTGCTTATATGCGGGGAAGGCTCCAATGCGCGGTATGTCAAATCGTGAGCAAGGATGGTGGATGATTGGACTCCAAGAGCGCTGGAGCTATAGTTGGTCCGTATCCCATTCACTTCGTTGGTATTTAGAAGCTTCGGAGCGCGGGTTGATGGCAACAAGGGTTTATGATCCATCACAACTACAGCTAGGAGACGTTATTTTTTATGATTTTCAAGACAATGGCCGCATCGATCACAGTACGATTGTGACGAAAATTGAGGACGGTGTACCATACGTTGCCGCGCATACAACAAATAGCATCAATCGTCATTTCAGCTACGAAGATTCGAGTGCCTATACACCGCAAATGCGCTATTATTTTTATCGTATTGCGGATGTGTTTTCACACTAATCATCCAACTTGGAAATATGTAAATTAATAAACATTTATGATAAGGTGGAACTAGTTGGATGAAGGAGGATTTGCTGATGACATTAACAGTAAAAGAAGCGATTTTACAACGTCGCTCAATCAAAAAATTTAACGGACAAATCGTAGAAAAAGAAGCAGTAGTAGAAATTTTGGATGATGCCAAATGGGCACCAAACCACGGGAACCGTCAACCTTGGCGTGTTGTCATTGGTGCAGGTGAAACCTTACCAAAAGTACAAGAATTACTTCGAGATTTAGCAATTCCAAAATGGCAGGAACTTTCTGAAGAGGTACTTGCTACACAAATGCAAAAATATACATTAGCTGGTGCCTATGCTTTTGTTTTGGTCACAGAAGATATGCGCCAAAAAGAGCGCTTAGAAGATTATGCAGCTACATCTTGTTACTTACAAAACGTGCAGTTACTTGCATGGGATAAAGGAATCGGTACATGCTGGAAAACGCCAGGGTTCTTAGACCATCCGAAATTCCGAGAAGCGTTAAATGCGAGTGCCAATGAACGTGTGATGGCGATGCTACAATTCGGCCATTTCGACGAAGCACCAAAAGCGAAAGAACGCAAAGAATCGGCTAACTTTATAACGGAGTTTAATAGCTAAATAGACGAAAAACGAATGGAATGAAAAATTTTTTTCTGACCCATTCGTTTTTTATTTTCATTATATTCATGTCGAGCATAGCATAAATTTAAAGTACCACTTTCTGCGATGCATGGGGGAAAGAGGCCTTTGGAGGGATGATATATGTTTAGCAATGAGGAAAAACGTACGGTTGAAATTGTGAAAACGAAAAATGAATTGCTTGTAAAGCTCCAAGAATTACGTAAACCACCAGACATCGTGGATCGAAACAAAATTTATATTTTAGCGAAACATGTTGATGAATTTCATGCGCTTAATCGCGATGAACAAATCGACATTGTCACAACACACGGTATTCGTAGCTTTATCAAAACATTATTGTTTAAGGAAACACCAATTGAAAAGGCGTTACGTCGTATGCAGCTATCACCATTTGAACAACGTCGATATGAATCATCGATAAAAAATGGCGATATTGTTATCGTTTCAGGAAGTGATCCATTTAACGAACATCAATGGACAGGGCATACGTTGAATAAATGGATTACAAACCAATCGAATGCATCGAATTTAATTGATTGGAACGTGAAGGATATTCGCGTTGTGCCGTTTACTCCGAAGCAGGAGGTACAAATGGCTCCAGAAATGAGTGTGGCGAGTGATTTTGGTCAGGAGATTCATGTTAGTTCGGATGAAATTCCATTAATGGACAATCAGCGTTATGTACGTCATCCAAAAACGAGGGTGCTCAGCATTTATCAAGGACCACATCATTACTCATAAACGATTAAGCTAGCAAAGGAAACGGTGAAGCCTACTTCCTTTACTAGCTTTTTGTTTAGAAAATAAGGAGGTTTTCTTTCATATTTGCAGAAGTTAAGGGTTAATGATGGAAAATTATCGGGATGAAGGGTGTGGGAGATATGGATAAAGTAATAGCATCGACACAATTAGCGCTAGAGGGGCTAGAAGATGGTGCAGTTGTTTTAGTCGGTGGATTTGGACTTTGTGGAATACCAGAAAATCTAATTCAAGCTGTAAAAGATAAAGGGGTAAGAGATTTAACAGTTGTGAGTAATAACTGTGGAATCGATGATTTTGGATTAGGGATTCTACTAAAGGATAAGCAAATATCAAAAATGGTCGCATCCTATGTTGGGGAAAATAAAACATTCGAGCAACAATTTTTAAGTGGAGAGCTTGAAGTGGAACTAACACCACAAGG
>JAZUES010000098.1:0-2122 GCA_045640265.1 Solibacillus sp. | reverse complement strand
CAATTCATAAAAAAAATTGTGACGACTATCTATGAAGAACAAACGGGTATCCGATTAAAATCGAGGAAATTTATTGAACAATTAGAACGAACACCGTTATTAACGCGTGATAAAAAACAAGACGAATCATCGGATTAATATTCGAAATTGGCCAGTTCAAAAGGGACATGAAACCCTCATGACTGGCTTTCGTTATTTTGTAAAAGGAGAGACGCAATGATACAATTTGAAAATGAAAATTTGACTGTTTTTCAAAGCGTACTTTATCAAACAACGACAGCGATTATTCAAGCTGAGGATGCTATTATAATGACAGATCCAACCTGGTTACCATCTGAAATTCAAGTGATTCAGCAATATATCGATAAAATTATCGGTCAGCGCCAACTTTTAATTGTTTTTACGCACAGTGATTTTGATCATATACTAGCAGCAGGTGCTTTTCCAGATGCAAAGATTATTGCGTCTGAAGCCTTCGTTAATCGAAAAGACAAGGCAAGTGTGTTAGAACAAATTACTCAATTTGATGCACAGTATTATATCGAGCGAACGTATCCAATCATTTATCCGCATGTGGATTATATCATTGAAAATAATGAGCAGGAAATTTCAATTGGTAATGTGACGTTAACATTTTATTTGGCGCCAGGTCATACGGACGATGGGTTATTTACAGTCATTGAACCGTATGGAATTTTGCTTGCAGGAGATTATTTGTCAGATATAGAGTTCCCATTTTTAACAGATTGGGAAGCCTATTATGAAACCCTACATAAAGCAAGAAAAATTGTTCAAAAGAAGGCAATTAAAACGCTTGTGCCGGGTCATGGGATGACAACGAATGATAAAACTGAAATTCATACGCGTATCGATGAGTCGCTCCAATATATAACGAACCTAAAAGAGGGAACGAATCAGGAACAATATTTAACTAGTCGTTATCCTTTTTACAAAGGATTAAAAGAAATACATGAAGCAAATATGGTGTTAATGAAAAAGTAATGAAAGCCTAGAAAACGTTTATGGAATGTTTTCTGGGCTTTTATTTGTTATTCAAATTGCGTTAACAATGGGGTTAAATCTGCTTTTAATCGTTCGAAAAAAAGTTCCTCTATTTGAAGCAATTGGCGAGCGGATTTGTTTTCAAAGAGCTTATACATCGCTTCAATTTTTTGTGTATGGAAACGAAAATGATGATTGAAATGCTCGCGCTTGTTCTCTTCACTTAAATGCATATAGCCTCGAATGATTGTATAAAGTTGATTGTACTTTTTGGAAGCCAACTGATAGGCTTCTTTACTTAGTAATCCCAGTTCACTAGCAGGATCATCAAATGGTCGATAAAAATCTCTTGCCTCTCGGTAGCTTTCTAACTTCATGTTCGCCTTATACAAAATATGATGATTCTCGCGATGATCTGGACATTCAAAATGGAGTACTGCTTTTACAAGTTCAAAAATTTTATCATACGTTTCATGCAATTTTACAGGCTTTTCTTTTAGCTGAAAAAACATATTCATACCCCCATTGCTTTATTGTCAGAAAATTATACCTTACTTTTGTTCATTTTGTTCAATGAAATGTATGGAGATTTTTTGTATGATAGAAAGTGTAAAAAGAGTAGGATGGTGGAATGATGAAATATAATACAGTGTTATTTGATTTAGACGGAACGTTAATTGATCCGAAAATAGGAATTACTACTAGTGTTCAGTTTGCTTTAAAGAAAATGGGCATAACAATCGACAACATCGATGAATTAGAATTTTTTATTGGTCCACCGTTACAACTTTCTTTTAAAGAACATTACGGATTTACAGATGATGAAGTGACAAAAGCGATTGAGTATTACCGCGAACGCTATAAACCAATTGGAATTTATGAGAATACCGTTTACGAGGGGATTTTGTCGTTATTGGTGCAGTTAAAAGAAGCTGGCTGCCAAATAGCAATTGCGACATCAAAACCAACGATATTCGCTCAAAAAATAGCGGAACATTACAATTTCCATACATATTTTGATGCAATTATTGGTAGTGAGCTAGATGGCACGCGTACATTAAAAGCAGAAGTCGTCACAGAAGTACTTCAGCAACTAGGAAATCCAAATGTAGCTTCATGT
>JAZUES010000097.1:0-11286 GCA_045640265.1 Solibacillus sp. | reverse complement strand
AATACTAGAAGAACCACTCATCGTGCATGGGATAGGCAATGCTAAAGAACGTAAAAAGAAAGTACATGAATACTTAGAAATTGTCGGGTTGAGTGCCTATCATGCGAAGCGTTATCCACACCAGTTTAGTGGCGGTCAACGTCAACGAATTGGTATCGCAAGAGCACTCATGACAAATCCAAAACTTATTATTGCGGATGAACCTGTTTCAGCTCTCGATGTTTCTATTCAAGCGCAAGTTTTAAATTTAATGCAAAAGCTGCAGGAAGACTTAAAGCTAACTTATATTTTTATCGCGCATGATTTAGGGGTAGTTCGTCATATTAGTGATCGCGTAGGTGTTATGTATTTAGGTAGATTAGTAGAACTAGCTGATAGCGAATCTTTATATAGTGAGCCTTTACATCCATATTCACAGGCATTGTTATCCGCAGTTCCAATACCAGACCCTGAATTTGAGCGTGATCAGTTCATATTGAAGGGAGATATACCAAGTCCATCCAATCCACCGACAGGGTGCACATTCCATACGCGCTGTCCACTTGCGATGGAGCAGTGTAAAGTAGTTGTTCCGCAGCTACAGAAAGTAAAATCAGGTCATTCTGTTGCGTGTCATTTATATAATGAAGCGCAGCAATGATAATAGATTACTAATTAATAGGGGGTATTTTATTGAAGAAAGGCAAAAAGTATTTACTAGGTTTCGTGATGCTTTTAACAATGACATTATTTTTAGCAGCATGTAACTCTGATGATGAAGACTCGTCGACTGATTCGAATACAGATTCAGGCACGACAAATACAGATAGCAATACGACGGATGATTCAAGTACTTCAACACCTCAAGTGTTAGTATTTGGACGTGGTGCAGATTCAGTATCACTTGATCCAGGTATCGTAACAGACGGTGAATCATTTAAAGTTACGCAAAATTTATTTGAAACACTACTAAACTTCGGAGAGAAAGATACAACGATCAACCCAGGTTTAGCAAAAGAATGGAAAGTAAGTGACGATGGTTTAACTTACACATTCCAATTACAAGAAGGGGTAAAATTCCACGATGGTACGGACTTTAACGCCGATGCGGTCATTAAAAACGTTAATCGTTGGAAAGGTGGAACAGAGGACGATTTCTACTACTTCAACTCAATGTTTAAAGCAGAAGGCGAAGACATTATTAAAGAAGTAACTGCTGATGGAGATTACACAGTTGTATTCACACTTTCTCGTCCACAAGCCCCATTCCTAAAGAACTTAGCGATGAGCCCATTCGGTATCGCTTCACCAACAGAGTTTGAAAAAACTGGTGATAAATTTGGTGATAATCCAGTAGGTACAGGTCCATTCAAATTTACAGAGTGGAAACGTAATGACTCAATTACAATTGAAAAATTCGCTGACTACTGGCAAGAAGGTTTACCAAAATTAGATAAAGTTATTTTCCGTTCAATTCCTGATAACTCTGCTCGTCTAAATGAATTAATGGCAGGAAATATTGATTTAGCAGATGGTGTTAATCCATCGGACGGTAAAATGGTAGAAGGAGATTCAGCATTACAATTAATCGAACGTCCATCGATGAATATCGGTTACTTAGGTTTAACAAATACACGTGCCCCATTTGACAACAAATTAGTTCGTCAAGCAGTGAACTATGCGATTGATAAACAAGCTATTGTTGATGCATTCTTTGAAGGACGCGCAGAAGTTGCAGTAAACCCAATGCCATCTTCAATTAGCGGTTATAATGATGCATTATCTCCTTACCCATATGATCCAGAGAAAGCAAAATCTTTATTAGCTGAAGCTGGTTATGATGGTAAGGAAATCGAATTATGGGCAATGCCAGTTCCACGTCCATATATGCCAGACGGTGCAAAAGTGGCAGAAGTTATTCAAAAGAATTTAGAAGATGTTGGTATGAAGTCTAAGATCGTTACATTTGAGTGGGCAACATATTTAGAAAAAGCGAAAAATGGTGAAGCAGATGCATTCATGCTTGGTTGGACAGGAGACAACGGGGATGCGGATAACTTCATCTACACATTATTAGATAAAGACAATATTGGGTCAAATAACTATGCATTTTACTCAAATGATGAAGTACATGACTTATTAATTAAGGCTCAATCTGAAACAGATGAAAATGTACGTAATGATTTATACAAAAAAGCACAAGAAATTATCCATGACGATGCGCCGTGGGTACCACTTGCTCACTCAACGCCTCTTCTTGCAGCTAAAGCTGGTGTGAAAGGATTTGTACCACACCCAACTGGCTCTGATAAATTAGACAAAGTTTCAATGGAATAGTTTTTTGTGAAGGGGGAGGTAAAATGCCTCTCCCTTTTAATTTCATAAAAGTAAAAGGGGTGAAGATCATGCTTCACTACATTGGCAAACGTCTACTACATTTAATACCAGTATTACTTGGAATGTCTTTTATTGTATTTTTTATTATTCGAGCGATACCAGGGGATCCTGCGCAAGTAATTTTAGGACAGCAAGCTTCAGCTGAATCTATTGCTGCACTTCGTAACAAGCTTGGTCTTGATAATCCATGGTATGTGCAATATTTTGAATATCTAAAAGGTATTTTTACTGGTGATTTAGGAGAATCATTGAGAACTAGACAACCAATTTTTACAGAGGTTTGGCCATATTTAGCGGCGACATTTGAACTAGCGTTTTTTGCAATTTTATTAGCCGTTATTCTCGGTGTCAATGCAGGAATTATTTCAGCATGGTTCCAAAATTCTTGGTTTGATTATTTAGCAATGGTTATCGCATTAATCGGTGTATCAATGCCAATTTTCTGGCTAGGTCTAATGGAACAATGGGTGTTTGGAATAAATTTAGGCTGGTTACCAACGTCAGGTCGAGAAGAAGTACGTGATCCGGTATCGGCAATTACCAACCTTTATTTAATTGATACGTTGTTGCAAGGTCGATTTGACCAATTTGTAGTTGTGTTTAAGCATTTATTATTACCAGGTTTGGCGCTTGCAACGATTCCAACAGCGATAATTGCGCGAATGACGCGTGCATCGATGTTAGAAGTAATGCGAGCAGATTATGTACGAACTGCACGTGCAAAAGGTCAAAAAATGTTTGTTGTTATTTATAAACATGCATTAAAAAATGCATTAATCCCAGTATTGACCGTTATTGGTTTACAAACAGGAATGTTATTAGGTGGTGCCATTTTAACTGAAACGATATTTAGTTGGCCAGGCATCGGTCGCTACATATATGAAGCGATTGGATTCCGTGATTATCCGGTTATTCAATCGGGAATTTTAATTGTAGCCTTTTTATTCGTTATGATTAATTTGATCGTAGACATTTTATACACAGTCATTGACTCACGGATAAAATACAACTAGGAAGGAGGCGCATAAGATGACTGAATTCGTACAAAAGCAATCTCTAATGAATGAAAAAGAAGAAAAGGTAAATGGACCATGGAAAGAAGCATGGTATAGCTTTAAAAAGAGTAAATCGGCTTTAGTCGGTAGTGCAATTGTTATATTCTTTGTTGTTCTTGCGGTTGTTGGTCCATTTATTGCACCACAAGGCATTAACGAGCAAAACTTAAGTCTCCGCTTGCAGCCTCCATCCACTGAATTTTGGTTTGGGACAGATGACTTAGGTCGCGATATTCTTTCGAGAATTTTACATGGCGCTCGAATTTCGTTAACGGTTGGTCTATCTGCAGTACTAATTTCAGCTGTTGTAGGTAGTTTTTTAGGAATTATTGCAGGCTATTATGGACGTTTTGTAGATACGATTATCTCACGCATTTTTGATATTATGCTGGCATTCCCAAGTATTTTATTGGCAATCGCGGTTGTATCCATTTTGGGACCATCTTTACGTAATGCGTTAATAGCGATTGCAATTATTAATATTCCAAGCTTCGGACGACTCATTCGTTCGCGTGTATTGAGTATAAAAGAAGAAGAGTATATACATGCTGCCAAAGCAATTGGGATGAAAAACTCAAGGATTTTATGGAAGCATATATTACCAAACTCCATGACCCCAGTAATTGTTCAGGGAACTTTGGCGATTGCAACAGCGATTATTGAAGCTGCGGCATTAGGATTTCTTGGTCTTGGAGCAGAAGCACCGCAACCAGAGTGGGGTAAAATGCTTGCTGATGCACGAATGTTTTTACTAAATGCACCATGGGCAATGATATTCCCTGGTTTAGCGATTATGCTTACTGTAATTGGCTTTAACTTAATGGGAGACGGTTTGCGTGATGCGCTTGATCCAAAGATGAAAAACTAAAAAATGAGGGGTACAGGATATTAACTGTGCCCCTCATTTTTTAATAGAAATCTGATTCTAAATCGAGATTTTTTTCGTCACTATGAAAGCTTCGATACGAAACGATGAGCGTATCGAGATGTTCTAAGTTTTCCTCGTAATCTAAGATACGCGATAAAATATAAAGTAAATGATAGCTCGAGAATTGTTCATCCTCTGTCGCTTCTTCTTGGGCAATGGCAATCTGTTTAATAAATTGTTCCATTAATTCGCTACCCTGTAAGTATTCCTCGTTACGTGTCCATTTCGAATGCTCTGGTCTTAGTTTACCGGTATATTTTAATAAGAGTTGTTCATGATAGGTTAGTAAAAAATCTAGTCGTTCTTGAATAATAATTTGAAATTGCTTTGGTAATTTAGCAAGTTCATTCTCATGTTTGTGCAAACGTATGAGCAACTCAAAGCTTTTTTTTGATGTGGTAATCATTTGTCGGTAGACGACAAGTTTACGAGCCTTGATATACTTTTTATTTTTAAAATAATTTCGTTCTTCTTTAAATAACTCAAACATCGTTTCAAGATTTTTTAATCGAGAATTCAATTTATTAATCGCCATTTTGGTAGATGTATGCTCACTAGCCTGACGTACTGCAAGTCGTGTCCAACGAATAATATCATCTTGTAACGAGTTAATATCTTTAAAAAGCTTGACCTCGTATTTTGGCGGTAAAAATACTAAATTAACAATAAATGCTGCAAATACACCAAGTATAATAGTTCCGAAACGAATAAGACCGAATGTGATAAATTCATCACTAGGTACACCTAAAATGACGATAACTGTTACAAGTGCAAGTGAAATCGACTTTTCTAATTTTAATTTCATCATCAGTCCAAGCACGATAATCGCGGCCATACCAATCGCAACGATGTGATGGCCAAAAATGAGTCCGAAAACAATGGCGACAGTTGCACCGATTAAGTTTCCTTGTATTTGCTCAATAATAGTTAGATAAGAGCGGTAAATAGATGGTTGAATCGCAAAGACAGCTGCAATTCCTGCAAATAGTGGGGAAGGCGCATTGACTAATTCGGCTAAAAATAAAGCAAATACGATGGCGACACCAGTTTTTAATACACGCGCACCTAATTTCATATAAAGGTTTTCTCCTTTCTAGAGAAATGTTGAAAAAGAAGGTTGCTATAAACTTTATAGCAGTCTATTTGTTTTATTATAAATTAGAGAATGCGTAATCTACAGCTTTTAATGTTTCGTGTACATCTTTTTCAGTATGTTCAGTAGTTAAGAACCAAGCTTCATATTTTGAAGGAGCTAAGTTCACACCTTGAGAAAGCATTAATTTAAAGAAGCGGCCAAATTTTTCGCCGTCTGTATTTTCAGCTTGCTCATAGTTTTCAACTTTTTCGTCTGTGAAGTATACAGCAAATGCACCTTTTAAGCGGTTCAGTGTAATCGTTACACCGTGTTTTTTCGCAGAAGTTAAAATGCCCTCTTCTAAGATTGCACCTAAACGATCCATTTCCTCATAAACACCTGGTTGTTTTAATACTTCTAAACATGCGATACCTGCTTGCATACTTGCAGGATTACCAGCCATTGTACCAGCTTGATATGCTGGGCCAAGTGGGGCAACAGTTTCCATAACCTCTTTTCGTCCACCATAAGCACCAATTGGTAAGCCACCACCGATAACTTTACCCATTGCAACTAAATCCGGAGTTAAGCCTAACATAGTATGCGCAGCACCATAATGGAAGCGAAATGCTGTAATCACTTCATCATGTATTGTTAATGCACCGTACTCCTTTGCTAAAGCATGTACATGTTCTAAGAAGCCTTTGTTTGGCTCAACAATTCCGAAGTTTCCAACGATGGGTTCGATTAAAATAGCAGCAATTTCTTTACCCCATTTTTCCATTGTGTACGTAAATTCTTCTTTATTATTAAACGGTACAGTAATGACTTCTGTTGCAACGGCTTCTGGAACACCTGCAGAGTCTGGAGAACCTAATGTAGCAGGACCAGAACCCGCAGCAACAAGTACTTGGTCGAAATGACCGTGGTAGCAACCTGCGAATTTAATGATTTTTGTACGACCTGTAAATGCACGCGCTACACGTACAGTTGTCATTACGGCTTCAGTACCTGAGTTGTTGAAACGTACTTTATCTAATGTTGGAATCGCTTCCTTCAACATTTTTGCGAACTTTACTTCATGCTCTGTTGGTGTGCCGAATAGTACACCTGTTTCAGCTGCATGTGCGATGGCTTTTGTTATATGTGGGTGACCATGACCAGTTACAATTGGACCGTAAGCTGCCAAATAATCGATGTAACGATTACCATCAACATCCCAAAAGTATGCGCCTTTACCACGTGCTATGACAACAGGTGCACCGCCGCCAACTGCTTTATACGAACGAGAAGGGCTGTTTACACCACCAACAATATGTTTTAGGGCTTCTTCATGAAGAAGCTCAGATTTTGTATGATTCATATTTATTCCTCCAATGGTATACATTGTATGTTTCCTCTTCTATTGTAGTATGTTATGGAGAGAACGCCAAAGAATTTGAAACAACGGGCATTGTTTTGTACGATAGAAGAAAATGTGGGAGGAACTTGCGAAATGACATTAGAAAATAAAATTGCACCACAGTTTACATTAAAAAATGAAAACGAAGAAATGATTTCTTTAGAGGAGTATAAGGGGAAGAATGTAATCCTCTATTTTTATCCGAAAGATTTAACACCAGGTTGTACGACAGAAGCTTGTGATTTCCGAGATAACTATGAAGATTTTTCTGAATTGAACGCGGTTATCTTAGGGGTAAGCTTAGATGACTCCTCAAAGCATACGAAATTTATCGAAAAGCATGGGTTGCCGTTTTCGTTACTAGTGGATGCCAATCACGAAGTAGCAGAGCAGTACGGTGTATGGACATTAAAGAAAAATTTTGGCAAAGAATATATGGGGATTGAACGTACAACGTTTCTCATTAATGAACAGGGTATTGTAGAAAAGGAATGGCGCAAAGTACGTGTCAAAAATCATATTGAAGATGTGTTAAACTATTTAAAAAATCGCGCAAATTAAAATCGTGCGAAAAGGGGAGTCATCATGGTAACAATTTATTTTACATTTGAGCCGCGTGAAGATTTAATACAGCCGCTCGTTGCAGAGTTTCCACAAGTAGATTTTGAATTTGATACTAAGTTAGACCCAGCAAAATTACAGAGTACGGATATATTAGTTACATACGGTGAAGATTTAAAAGAGCAGCATCTAGACGTTGCAGAAAGACTGCAATGGATTTTTGTTGCTTCAGCTGGAATTGAGAAAATGCCAGTCGAAGCCATTGCAAAGCGAGGTATATTAGTTTCAAATGTACGTGGTATTCATAAAAAGCCGATGACTGAATCAATTTTGGCACATATTTTAGCTTACAAACGTGCATTACCATTCGTATACGAACAGCAAAAGAAAAAAGAATGGAATAAAAAAGCGAGATTATCTGAGTTAAATGGTAGTACAGCACTCATCATCGGACCAGGTGCAATTGGTGCAGAAATCGGACGTATCTTGCAAGCGTTTGATGTATACACAATTGGTTGTAATCGTTCAGGCAAGGCTGCGCCATTTATGAATGAAACGTATGCTTTAGAAAATTTAATGGACCAATTACCGAAAGCAGATATTGTTATTTCCATGCTACCCTCTACAAACGATACAAAACATTTACTAACTCGCAAACATTTCGAAGCAATGAAGGATACCGCTATGTTCATGAATTTTGGGCGCGGTAATTTAGTGGATACGGATGTACTTGCCCAAGTATTAAAAGATAAGCTAATTGAATATGCTGTATTAGATGTTTATGAAATCGAGCCATTACCAAAAGACAGTCCATTATGGGAGCTTGATAATTTGGCCATTTCACCACATTTTTCAAGCCACTCTTCACGTTATGTGGAACGCTGTTTAGATATATTTAAGCCAAGTTTACATAAATGGTTAAATGGAGAGCGTGAATTAGAAAATAGAATGAATATTTTAAGAGGATACTAATTGAGAATATAAACTAGTGAAATTAACATTCGAACCTTTCATTATCAATTAGCTATCTAGTTAAATGACTTTTAGTTCAAATAACATAAGCAATTGTTGACAAGTTGTAGCTAAATTCGATACACTATTTATAACAATTATAAACTAATAATATGTATGAAAAGAGGTGCATGACGATGTCTGAATTGCATTTAAAAGATGCGCTAGACACGTTAAAGACTACCGGTGTAAGAATTACTCCTCAGCGTCATGCGATTTTAGAGTATTTAATTCAATGTATGAATCACCCAACAGCTGATGAAATTTACAAAGCACTTGGCGATAAATTCCCCAATATGAGTGTGGCGACAGTATATAATAACTTACGTGTATTCCGTGAAGTTGGTTTAGTGAAGGAATTAACTTATGGAGATGCAGCAAGCCGTTTCGATTTCGTAACAGGTGATCACTATCATATGATTTGTGAATGCTGTGGCAAAATTGTTGACTTCCATTATCCAGGATTAAATGAAGTAGAGCAATTTGCTTCGCATGTAACTGGCTTTGAAGTAAATTCCCACCGTTTAGAAGTGTACGGAACTTGTCCTGATTGTATTGCAGGTAGCTCAAAAAAAGTACAATAACTTTTGAACCTAGTAACAAATTCGTTACTAGGTTTTTTAATGTAAAAAACGCACCCTGTGTGGATGCGCGAAGTGATTATTGTTTTTTACTATTATAAGATTGATCGAATTCTTCACCTTCTAAATTCGGGTCCATCGTAAGTGGTTCGTTGCAATACATACATAAATCTACGCGACCTAACACTTTCGTCCATTTCCCGCATCCAGGACAAACAACCTGTACAGCACGAGTTGATAACAACCCAATCCAACCATAGACAACCGTACTACCAATAATACAAAGAAGACCGACTGTCATAAATAGTAGAACTAATATCTGATTTTCTCTAAAGAAGATTGCGCCATACATAATAACAAATCCAATAAAAACAAGCGCAAGTGCGAATGAACGAATTCTATTAATTTTATTGCTATATTTTTTCATATCGTTTGCCTCCCAATCTAAATTATACTATAACATAAATTGGATTTAATTTTGAATATGTGAAAGAATTTGGATATTTTTCTAATGATATTTATGTAATCAACTTATGAATTTAAAAAGGTTTATATCGTCTCAATGCCGAATAAAGTAATGAAATTCACGAAATTGATGAATTTGTGTACTATGAAGACTAGTTAATTTGTATCAGAGCATTTACAATGAATTATTAATAGTAGCAAAAAATTCAGGGGGAACATTATGGAACACATTTTAAGACCAATTTATCAAGAACGTGCAAGTCAGCCAGATACATTAGGGGTTATTTTAATTAATAAACGTGAGCATGAACTAAATCTGACAGATACATTCGATGCTGTTCTTCTTATTATAGTAAAAGATGCAGAAGCACCAATTTATTCTAAACACTATACATATGGTGAGTCAAAAATGGTTATGCACATCGTAACTGAAAAACGTTTACGTAAATGGATTTTCATTGGTTCCAATAAACGATTAGTAAATTGGTTGTTTAATGGCAAAATTATGTTTGACCGAAATGAGTTTCTTTTTAAATTACGCTCAGAGTTACAAGAATTCCCGTTCTTCGGTCGTAAGTTAAAGACGGGTATTCAATTTTCTAAATTAATTCGTAGTTACTTAGAAGGCAAAGAGTTATTTGAAAGTGGTCATTATTTAGATGCATATAATCACGTAATTGCATCACTACATCATTTAGGGCGCTTGTCAGTTATTGATAGTGGTAACTATCCAGAAGTAACAGTTTGGGCGCAAGTAAAAAGAAATGATCCAGCCATTTATAAATTATATGAAGAATTAATTATGAGCAATGAAAGTTTAGAAAAGCGGTTAGAGCTATTATTTTTAGCAGGAGAGTTTTTAATTAATTCTAGAACGAATGATGGTGCACAACACATTCTAGAAACGATGTTAGCTCAACCTACTTGGACAATCCAAGAACTACATGATCATCCTGAACTAAGCTACTATTCAACGGAACTAGAAGTCTTTGTTGAATACTTAATTGAAAAAGGTCTTATACTTGTTGAAGCGGTAATAGCAAAGAATGAGGCAATATTCCATCGTAACTATTATGTTGACAGACAATTCGTTGAAAGCGAATATGGGTTATAGTATACTGTTTCAGAGTGTTTCATAACGCTCTGAAATTTTTTTAAAAAAAGTATTGACGTTTATATGAATAGTATTGTAATATATTAAATGTCGCTAAGACGTAAACGAAATAACAGCTTTAAAATGTTTGAATGTCTCGAATAACTTTTTTAAAAAAGTTATTGACAAAGAAAAACAAAGATGTTAAATTAGAGAAGTCGCAAAAACGACACACGATAATAAATGAACCTTGAAAACTGAACAAGCAACGTTAATGAAACAAAGCTTCTTAAATGAAGCAAAAATAGATATCAACTTTTAGTTGATACGCTAGCAAAGCAAATGAGCTTTCAAACTAACTATTATGGAGAGTTTGATCCTGGCTCAGGACGAACGCTGGCGGCGTGCCTAATACATGCAAGTCGAGCGGACGACTTTTTGGTGCTTGCACCAGAATTTCGTTAGCGGCGGACGGGTGAGTAACACGTGGGTAACCTACCTTGTAGACTGGGATAACTTCGGGAAACCGAGGCTAATACCGGATAATACTTTTAAACACATGTTTGAAAGTTGAAAGATGGTCTTGCTATCACTACAAGATGGACCCGCGGCGCATTAGCTAGTTGGTGGGGTAATGGCTCACCAAGGCAACGATGCGTAGCCGACCTGAGAGGGTGATCGGCCACACTGGGACTGAGACACGGCCCAGACTCCTACGGGAGGCAGCAGTAGGGAATCT
>JAZUES010000096.1:0-13037 GCA_045640265.1 Solibacillus sp. | reverse complement strand
TTGCATAATTCCTAAGTAATAAAGAACTGCGATTAAAGATGAGAAGAAAATAATAATCGTTAATACGCTCATCGCAAATACGAATCCTACGTTATCAGGATTTGCTAAGCCACCGAATACGAAAGTAACCCCTTCATTTGCATAGCTAATTAATTTTTGTACGCCATCTGAAAGCTTCATCAATAGTTCACGGCCTGCTGACCATTTCAATACGATAAATGCAAAAATAAGTTGTACAACTAAACCTGATAAAACGATTCTCCACTGAATCGCTTTACGATTGCTTGAAAGCGCAATCGCAATACCGATTACTACAAGAATACCAATGATACCCCAAATATAATCCACTGTATTTGCACCTCTTTTTAATTTTGTAAACCTTTACATTTTGTAATTACTGACATCATATTTAGGATGTCATATAATTTTCATTTATACTAACATACTCAAATCTATATTATTAATTAATAGTTTCTTTTTAAATTTCTAATTTTTTAATTAATTTGAGTAGAAAATTATTATAAATATAATAATTACACTGTATTATTCACCATTTCGCAAAATAAAAACCAGTTCGTTTTTTCTAGGTGCTTACAGAAAAAACGAACTGGTTTATTTTGTTATTCATTAAAATCATAAGGTGATATATTGTCCATACCAATTAGTGGATGGATATACGGCGCTGTCTCTGTTGTCAGGTAATTTGGTAAAGCTTCACCTATTTTATGAGAATCCGAAACATTCAATAAGCTCAATTGTTCTTCATTATCAACTTTTTTTTCTTCTACTCTCTCTTTTACTGCAGGCTCTTTTTCATCTGCTTCCTTTTCTATTTTTGCCAATTTTTCTGGTAATGCTGGATTTAATCGAGCCGTTAAGCTTGTGTAGCGCATTAAATCATCGGTTTTTGCTAATCCACTGGCAAGAACATCTGGCTCTCCACACAGTATTAAAAAGTTTTTCGCGCGCGTAATACCTGTATAAAGCAAATTACGTCGTAACATTTTTGAATAACCGCGCACAACTGGCATAATAACCGTTTGGAATTCAGAGCCTTGCGATTTGTGGATTGAGCAGCAATACGCTAATGTAATTTGATTTAAATCAGGTCGCTGATACGTCACTTCAATGCCATCATAACTAACTACAAGTAAATCTTGCTTCTCAATCGTTTCTTTCGCTCGAATAATTGCGATGACTTCACCCATATCACCGTTAAACACATTGTTTTCTGGCTGATTGACGAGCTGTAATACTTTATCGCCAATGCGGTAAATCGTATCACCGAATACAATTTCTTTACGCGATCCATCATTAGGATTGACGAGCTGTTGAATTTCTTTGTTCAAGTTATCAATGCCAGCAGGTCCACGATACATTGGGGCAAGCACTTGAATATCACGAATGGCTTGCCCTTTTGCAAGCGCGCTTTTTACAATTTGAGTAACCACACCTGTTACTTGTGCGACAGATGCTTGAATAAAGGAGCGGTCCGTTGTTTTAGTAGTTAGCGTATCTGGTACAATACCTTTTTTGATTTGGTGTGCCATTTCAATAATTGTTGAACCTTCTGCTTGCCGATAAATATCCGTTAATTCCACTGTCGGTATTTGCTTCGATGCAAGTAAATCTTTTAACACTTGCCCTGGACCTACTGGTGGGAGCTGATCTTGGTCACCTACAAATACAACTTGTACATCTTCATGCAATGCTTTTAATAACTGGTGCGCCAGCCACGTATCGACCATCGACATTTCATCAATAATGATTAAACGTCCCGTGACTTCCCGTTCCGTTTCTTCAGCCTTTTCCTGACCATTAAAGCCGAGTAAACGGTGAATTGTCATGGCAGGTAAGCCCGTAGATTCTGCTAGACGTTTTGCTGCACGTCCTGTTGGCGCTGCTAATACAATTGGAAACGGCTCTTCTTTTTCAATATATGTTTTTGGATTGAGTGACAATCCGTGTAACTCCGCATATACTTCGACTAACCCTCGTACAACGGTCGTCTTTCCTGTACCTGGCCCCCCCGTTAAAATCATGACTGCTGAATTTAATGCCGTTTCAATAGCTTGTGCTTGGGTTGGTGCATAGGAAACATTATACTGTTCTTCTATATCTCCAATCGCTTTACGAATTTCATCGCGAGAGAAACTTTCAGCTGTATTATTTTTTTCATTCAGCTCAATAATTTTACTGGCAATGCCCACCTCACTAAAATACAGTGAAGGTAAATACATACGCGTTTCCTCACCACAAATTTTCGAGTCCTCGCGCATTTCGATACACGCTTTCGAAATCGCCTCATAAGGAATTTCAATGCGCTGACTTTGCTCTAGTATATCTTTAACCATTGGTAGCACTTGTTCTGCATCCAAATAGACATGTCCTTCTGAGAGTGATGCATTCGTTAACACATGATATACAGCTGCCTTTATACGGTCTGGATGGTTCCCTGTAATGCCCAGTTTTGAACCCAATTCATCTGCACGTATAAAGCCGACCCCTTCGACCTCTTCAATCAATCTGTACGGATTTTCTGTTAGTAAATTAATCGTTTCTTCACGGTACACTTGGTAAATTTTCATGCCGAGTTGTGGACCGAAGCCCCATTCATTTAACCGCACCATGACTCGTTCCAGTCCTAAATTTTCTTCAATCGTTTGACGAATAATAAGCTTTTTCTCGTCATTTAAGCGTGGTACAGCATCGAGTGCAGATGGATCATTTAAAATTTTATTAATAGCTTCAACGCCTAATTTTTCAACGATTAATTCGGCTGTCTTTCGCCCAATACCAGTGAACAAATCACTCGATAAATAATGGACTACTCCCTGCTCGGTTGTTGGCACTTCTTTTTCAAATGTATCGATTTGAAATTGCATCCCGTATTTTGGATGACTTTTCATGTTGCCGGTAAAGCGGTAGAGCTCATCCTCAGCTAACTGAGGAAAATAACCGACAACAATAATTTCTTTTTCATCGTATTGAATATTCGTTTCTTGTATTTTGACACGAATAATGGAATACATATTTGTTGCATTATGAAAAATCGTCACAATAGGACGCCCTAAAATAAAGAGCTTATTGAGATCGAACAAATTCTGATTTTCCGCCATTTTCATGCCACGCTTTCTTCACTTTAGTATGCTCATTTTACCATACGAAAAAACGACTGTCCTTTTAAGTGGCTAAGAAAGAATAAGTTTTCAAGGAAATCTACATAAGTAGAGACGTGACTTTGGGCTATATAACGTGAATTCATTTTTCTAAATTGCCAATCCAACCTAGGTCTGATTTTTCTATTAATTTAGTGAACTAAAATGGTATGATAAAGTGAAGCTTTAATTAGTGGGGGTTCCTTATCACTAGGGTGGAATCTTACTGCCCATGATTACGGGATAAAACAAGATGTTGAGTAAAGGTAGTGAACCAATTGGAATTTAGACCTTGTATTGATTTACATGAAGGAAAAGTAAAACAAATTGTCGGGAGCACGCTCGGCTATGAAAATAAAGAAGTCGTTGAAAACTTTTCATCAGAACATGATTCGTCATATTACGCCAAACTATTTGCACAAAATCAGTTAACTGGTGGGCATGTCATAATGCTAGGAGCTGGCAATGAAGAAGCTGCGATCCGTGCGCTTCAAACCTATCCTAATGGCCTACAAATTGGTGGCGGCATAACAGCTGATAATGCGAGTCACTATATCGAAGCTGGTGCATCACACGTAATCGTAACGTCTTACATTTTCCATGATGGCATGCTTGATATGGACCGTTTACAAAAGTTAAACGAAGCAGTGGGAAAAGATAAATTAGTTATCGATTTAAGTTGCCGTAAGCGTGATAACAAATGGTATGTTGTTACGGATAAATGGACAAAATTTAGCGACTTTGAAGTCAATTCTGCTTCGATAAAAGAAATCGAAGAATTTTGTGATGAATTGCTAATTCATGCGGTTGATGTCGAAGGAAAACGAAGTGGCATGCAAGAAGAGTTAGTACGGGATTTAGCACAGTGGACTTCCATTCCCACAACTTATGCAGGTGGGGTTCGTTCTATTGAGGATTTAAAAAAATTTGAGTCAATTTCTAATGGCAAGTTACATGTTACAATCGGTAGTGCGTTATCTATTTTTGGCGGTGACCTTGATTTTCATACAGTGGTTCACTATTGCGAGAAATAGTAAAAGACGGGATAAATCCCGTCTTTATTAAATATTCGCCATAAGTCTTTTCGCAATCATTTGATATTCTTCAGGACCTATACCAGGTGCAAATTCTTCTGGTAGCTCATGTAAGTCTGGAATTTTTGCTCCCTTTGGTGTTCCCTCTCTTACGATTAACGGCTCATTTGTTAAAGGGTGCGGACCTTTCCAAATTTTATCGATATCCTTATAATCTCCAACATAATTCCACGTAAACAGTACATTACCATACCCGAGATCTTCATATTTACGCGCTTGATCAAATACACGATTATCTAGGCTTGGAATCGGTAGCATTTTCGTAACATCAAGACCTGTCGCCATTTCAAGGGCCTTTGCATATGCCACAATATGCACACCTCCGCGCACTAATAAATAGCCTATCATTTCACGCGCTGTCGGATGATCAGTCATTTCAAAAACGCGCATTTTATGGGTTCTGGCACCACATTCCAAAAAGAAATTATGCAGTAAATCAAGTACTAAATTACCACTTGAGAATACATTTTCTCCTGTCCAAGGCTTTAACATCGAATCCATAGGGAGTGCTGTTTGAGCTGCTGCAATGAAACTTTGTGTATGACGTAAGTTTTTTGCATTTTGGAGTGGTGCGACATTTGGATTTGCAGAAAATGACGAATCTTTATGGAGCAAATTAATCGTGTTCGCAACAAGTTCAACATGACCAAATTCCTCTGCAGTAATACTAGCAACCAAATCGTAGAACGGTTTTAATTTCTTCTTCCCACGAAAATTAAAGGATTGATACATATAATTGTTTAACGTCGACATTTCGCCAAACTTCCCACCTAGCAGTTCTTGCACTGCACTCGCCGCATTGGCATCCCCATACTCAACTTGCGGCAACTCAATTAATAATTTGTTAACACGTTGAAACAAAAAAGCACCTCCTAAATCGTCCTGTTCAACATATGACGAAAAGAAGGTACGTAGACCATTTTTAACTATTTTTCAAAAACGGTGTCACCCAAACAATTTGGTCGATTCGAATAAAAAATGGCATTCTACATACATCTAGGATGATATAATCTGGACATATCGCAGCGAGAACACCTTGCTGTACATGATTACCCGTTTGCTGTACCGCTACCATTTGACCTAAAAACGGTTGAATTGCTTCTAACCAATAAGCATTAGAATAAGAGACCGGTTGAACCAAAAAATCACTCCTTTGCAAGCATACTATAGAATATGCTGTAAAGAAGTGATTCGTGCGCCTTGTTATTTTGCTTTTGATTCGACAATGATAGTTACTGGTCCATCATTGACTAAAGCTACATCCATCATAGCTCCGAAAATACCTGTTTCCACATGTAGTCCATGCGTTTTTAATTGTTCGTTAAACGCTAACCATAAAGGCTCCGCTTGCTCTGGTCTTGCTGCTTCGATAAAGCTTGGGCGTTTTCCTTTACGCGTTTCTGCATACAATGTAAATTGTGAAACTGATAAGATAGCTCCGCCAACTTCTAAAATCGAGCGGTTCATCTTCCCATCTTCATCTTCCCAAATGCGTAAATCTGCAATTTTCTTCGCTACGTATGCAATATCGACTTCTGTATCGGCATGTGTAATACCTACTAGTAACACATAGCCTTTATCAATCGCACCAGTAACTTTTCCATCTACCGTAACAGATGCTTTTCTTGAACGTTGTAATACTACTCGCATAATTGTTTAACCTTCAATCTATTAATTAATAACGCGTTGTACCGAATAAATATCCGGTAGTTGTTTGATTTTTTCTACGACTTTATGAAGTCCAGAAATATTGGAAATGGCAATTGTTAAATGAATTGTCGCGATTTTTTCACGGTCAGCACGTCCTGTTACCGCTAAAATATTCGTTTTTGCTTCACTTACTGCATGCATGACATCATTTAAAATACCTGGACGATCATAGGCCGAAATTTCAATATCAACCGGATAATCCTTCTTCACATGTATACCTGTGTTTTCCCATTCTACTTCGATTAAACGTTCCAAATTTTCATCCTCTTGAATATTTGGACAGTCCGCACGGTGAACGGAAACTCCACGCCCTTTTGTAATAAAACCGACAATTACATCACCTGGAACTGGTGTACAGCAGCGGGATAAACGAATAAGTAGATTGTCAATGCCTTTTACTACAACACCAGATTCTGTACGTTTTTTCGGAACTTGACTGTTCATGTTCTTCACTATTTTTTCAAGTGCTTCTTCTTGTTCACGTTCTTTACGCATTTTTTCGGCTAGACGATTGACGATTTGTTGTGCGGTAATGCCACCTACGCCAACTGCTGCGTATAGATCATCTTCATGCGTATAGTTATATTTTTCGATAACGCGCTTAATGTTTTCAGGTGTCATGACGACTTTTGCATCAAACTCTTGTGCTTTAATTTCTTTTTCAACGAGTTCTTTGCCTTTTTCGACACTTTCTTCACGCACATGTTTTTTAAAGAATTGTTTAATTTTATTTTTTGCTTGCGAGCTTTGCGCAATTTTAATCCAGTCACGGCTTGGACCGAATGATTGTTTTGATGTTAATACCTCTACAATATCGCCCGTTTTTAGTGGCGTATCCAGTGGAACCATTTTACCGTTTACTTTTGCACCGATTGTTTTGTTACCGACTTCCGAGTGCACACGGTAAGCAAAGTCAATGGGTACAGAACCAGCAGGTAATTCGATGACATCCCCTTTTGGTGAGAATACGTATACCATATCTGAGAATAAATCGAATTTTAATGATTCCATAAATTCTGCTGCATTTGAAGATTCGTTTTGGAACTCTAAAATTTCACGGAACCAAGTTAATTTTTGGTCAATGTTTTGAACATTTTCATTAACCGTTTTACCTTCTTTGTAAGCCCAGTGTGCTGCGATACCGAACTCAGCAATTTTGTGCATTTCCTTTGTACGAATTTGCACTTCTAATGGATCACCATATGGACCAATAACGGTAGTATGCAAAGATTGGTATAAGTTTTGCTTTGGCATCGCGATATAATCTTTAAAGCGACCAGGCATTGGCTTCCAAAGTGTGTGTATAATCCCAATTACGGCGTAACAATCTTTAATGCTATCGACAAGAATACGAACAGCTAATAAATCATATATTTCATTGAATTGTTTTTTTTGAAATACCATTTTACGGTAAATACTATATAAATGCTTTGGACGACCATATACGTCTGCTTCGATTTCTACTTCGTTAAGCTGTGAATTAATTTCATCCATCACATTATCTAAATACGCTTCACGCTCATCACGCTTTTTCTTCATTAAGCTGACGATGCGATAATATTGCTGTGGATTTAAATAACGTAACGCTGTATCTTCCAGCTCCCATTTCACTTTTGAAATTCCTAAGCGGTGAGCAAGTGGCGCAAAGATTTCAAGCGTTTCCTGAGAAATACGACGCTGTTTTTCTGCAGGTAAGTGCTTTAACGTACGCATATTGTGCAAACGGTCAGCTAACTTAATCAAGATGACACGGATATCCTGTGCCATCGCAACGAACATTTTACGATGATTTTCTGCTTGTTGTTCTTCTTTTGACATGTATTTAATCTTACCAAGCTTCGTTACACCATCAACAAGCTTCGCTACTTCCTCGCTAAACTCATTCACTAAGTCTTCACGAGTTACTTCTGTATCTTCTACTACATCATGTAGAAAGCCCGCAGCAACCGTCTCAGGGTCCATTTGCAGCTCAGCTAAAATACCCGCCACTTGCACGGGATGAATAATATATGGTTCTCCAGAGCTACGGAACTGCTCTTTATGAGCTTCTTTTGCAACCTCATATGCTCTGACAACAAAGGCAACGTGCTCTTCGTTCATATAGGATTTTAAAAGCTCGAAAACGTCTTCGGGCGCTAATATTTGTTCTTTCGCCATAATTTGTCCACCTTGTTCCATTAATTTTCACGTTAAGTATAAATTCAATTGTATAAAAAAAGGCTAGTAAATGTAAAGGTAGTAAGTCATTTAGTTTTTTAGAATCGTAAAATATGTAAAAACCATGAACGGAAATTGAGGTGAATTTGTTGGAATTCAGAGCATTTGGGGGCTTCTAACTAAAAAACTACCCTACACAAATGTGCAGAGTAGTCTCTAATCAATTAGTATTGAATTAAAGTTTTTATAGGTACACTGCCGATTTTTGCGCGACCGTTTAATTCTGTTAACTCGATAATGAAAGCAGCACCTACTACTACCCCACCAAGCTCTTCAATTAAGCGAACTGTTGCTTCAACTGTACCACCAGTTGCAAGTAAATCATCACAGATTAATACTTTTTGACCTGGCTTGATTGCATCTTTGTGCATTGTTAACGTATCTTTACCATATTCTAAGCCATAATCAGCAGAGATTACTTCACGTGGTAATTTACCTGGTTTACGTACTGGTGCAAAACCGATTTCAAGTGCATATGCTACTGGGCAACCGATGATGAAACCACGTGCTTCTGGACCTACGATAATTTCAGCGCCAACTTCCTTTGCATATTTAACAATTTCGTCCGTTGCATATTTATATGCAGGACCGTTATCCATAATTGTTGTAATATCTTTAAAGCTGATACCTTCTTTTGGCCAGTTTTCCACTGTAGTTACATATTGTTTTAAATCCATTATTCCATGTCCTCCTCAAGAACTCAACCGTTCATCAAACCATTGTTTTAACTCACTAAAAGTTGCATATAAAAGCTTTTGTTCAAGCTCAATTTGTTGTGAACGCATTTTATAAGACGGCGCTTCTGATAATGCCTTTTTGGGTGCATTTTCATTAACGGTCGTCAAACCATTCTCTATTGTAACAAATCCTAGCTCAAAAAACACTTTTGTCATAAATTTAATTACTTCGATATTTAGTCCAATATGTTGTGATAATTGTAAAATATGTTGGTTTAAGTTAAAGGTAGGACGTTTTTTAAGAAATCCATAATACCATGTAAAGTGATCACGTGTCGGCATCCCTTCAAAATATTGTGAGTTGTTCGTATAAAAATGGGCGTAAATACGCTCAATTGAAGCGACTTTTAACAGCTTTTCAAAAAGTGGAACACTTTCAGGCAAATCTAGCACGACAATATTTTGTTTTAATTGTTGTAAATTTATTGTTTCTGTTACAAGAATGATTTCTGATGGCATCGTTTTTGCAAAGTGTACTTTTGTCTGCTCATTAAAAGCGATAAAGTCTGTCTTATCAACGGGAATTTTTTGTAGCCAATTGGCCGTTTGACTCTTTCCTCGATAATCATATAGTTGCCACTCATTTACGCCAACATCTTGAATCATAAATTGTGGCTTTTTATTTCCTTGCCACTCATTAATTTGTAAGTCTCCGACAAGCGAAAGTTTAACACCGTATGCTATTTCGTCAAACAAACGCCCTTTACCAAAGCCGATTGCATCCAGTGATCCATGTGGGTCTTCTAATTCCATTTTCAAATGATTTTCTGCAGACCCGATTTTTCGCATCGACTTCACATGGACGTCTCGAATTGCAAAAATTGGTTTTGGAAATCCGGTTCCAAACGGAGCAAGCTGACGAATTTCTTCAATCGCATCTGTAGTAATCTCACTTAATTCAATTGGAACATCTACAAATAATTTCTGAATAAGTTGTTCTTCCGTTAAACTGTTCGTTGCCTGTTCATGTAGTCTATTTCGTAAAGTTTCTACATTCTCTAGCTCCAACGTCATCCCAGCTGCCATCGGATGCCCTCCGAAATGCGGTAAAATGTCACGATTTTTTGCAAGTTCATTATATAAATGGAAGCCTTCAATGCTACGAGCAGAACCTTTTGCTATTCCTTTTTCACGATCAATTGAAAGTACAATAGTTGGGCGGTAATATTTTTCAACTAAGCGTGAAGCAACAATACCTACAACCCCAGCATTCCAACCTTCTCCAGCAACAACTAAAACTAAAGAATCGCGTAACTCCTCGTTTGACTCAATCATTTCAATCGCTTCGTTCGCAATATCTTCAACAATTTTTTTTCGTTCTATATTTTTTTCATTTAATTGCTTGGCTAAGCTATTGGCTTGCAAGGGATCCTCGCTCATTAAAAAGTGTACGCCAGGTGTCGCATTTCCTAATCGTCCTATCGCATTTAAGCGGGGGCCGAAATAGAAGCCTACTGTCTCTTCGGTAATATCTTTTTGAGTTGCACCAGCTGCTTCACACATTGCTGGGACCCACGGATTATAAGATTGTCTTAATGCTTTTAAACCACGTTGCACTAAATAACGATTTTCGCCAACAAGTGGGACTAAATCGGCTATTGTACCAATTGCAACGTATTCAAATAAATGTTCAGGCAATTCACCGTATAATGCATGTGCTAATTTAAATGCAACACCTACTCCAGCAAGCTCACCAAACGGATAATGCCCTACAGGAACACGCGGATGGATAATGACGTTAGCATCAGGTAACTCTTCTCCTGGCTCGTGGTGATCCGTAATAATCACATCCATGCCTAATTCACGTGCTACCTTCACTGGCTCAATGCCACTAATTCCGTTATCGACCGTTATAATTAATTGCACACCTTTTTCATGCGCCTCTTTAAATAGTTCAATATTTGGGCCATAACCATGTTTAAATCGGTTTGGTATCATAAAATCTACATTTGCGCCTAAATCTAGTAAGACATTTAGTAGAACCGTTGTACTTGTAATCCCATCCGCATCATAATCCCCATAAACTAAAATCTTTTCTCCGTTTTCAAGGGCCGCCTCAATTCGTGCAACAGCTTCTTCCATACCCGCCATTAAAAATGGATCATGATAGTGAGTTGTATCGATGGTTAATAAAGGGCGAGCTTGATCAACCGTTTCACAACCTCTAGCGATTAAAATTTTTGCAGCTATCGTTGAAATATTTAATTCTGTACTTAATTGTTTCACGAGCTGCTCGTTCGGCTCATGAATTGTCCAAAGCTTTTGCGATTTTATCATGTGAATTCACTTCCTCATGCAGTCCATTATACCGAAATTTTGTTGTGTTTCATAAAAATTATTTCGAAAAGTTATTGTTTAAAAATAATAACTTTCCAAATAAAAAGATGTTTTGTAAAATTACTTTACAAAACATCATACAACTTTATTAATTCGTTCCATCGCGATGTGCTTCAAAATCACCCACAATTTTCTCTACGACTAGCGCTGAATCTCCACGCTGTTTTAATTTCTCTTTTAAGTGTAAAATTTCACTGTCTTTTTCATTTAATAATACCCGCATTTGTTCAAGCTCTTTTTTAACTGCTTTTGTTTGGTGTTGACTGCTGAGCATACGAAACGCAGAAAAACAAAAACTAATTATAAATCCAGCTAACACTGAACCGAGAATAACTAAAATTAACGGCCAGCTTGCTTCACCGAAAATATAATTGATAGGCACCTTGCCGACATTCATTGTCGCAAACACTGCGATGGTAATGGCAAATATAAGTCCTATTACAAGTGTCCATTGCACTTTCATGTTCATCACTCCCAATGAATTCAAATTGAGTATCCATAAAACGCTTTTCCCTTTCCCACAAATTATTAAACAAAAAAAGAAGGCATTTTGTAAGTTTGTAACCTACAATATGCCTTCTATACATCTTTTATTAAACTTGTGGCTCGTCTGAACCCCATTGTTTTTTCTCTTTTTTCACAACAGTTGTACCTTTTTTATCCATTTCGCGTACTTTTAATGAATACCATACTTGTGCAGCGATACAAATTGAAGAATACATACCTGTTACTAAACCGATAAGTAATGCGATTGAGAAGTTTTGGATTGATGGTGCACCTAAGAAAATCAGTGCAACTGTCACGATAATTACTGTTAATACCGTATTTACCGAACGTCCCATCGTTTGACGAAGTGATTTGTTGACAATTTCAGCCAACTCTTCTTTCGTCGCAATTTTTTCTTTACGGTTAATGTTTTCACGAATACGGTCAAATGTAACGATCGTATCGTTAATTGAGTACCCGACAATCGTTAAGATTGCGGCAATAAATGTAATATCTACTTCTAAACGTAACATACTGAAAATGACTACGATAAAGAATACATCATGGACTAATGAGATAATCGCACCAAGACCCATACGCCATTCAAAGCGAACCGCTACGTAAATAATAATACCTAGTGCAGCTAATGCTAATGCATAAATCGCATTTTTCGCTAATTCTTTACCAACTGTAGCAGATACGGTACTTAAACTTGGCTCTTGTCCATATTTTTCTGTAACGGCTGCTTTAAAGTCTAATACTTCTTGTTGTGAGAAGTCGTCTTTATAACGCATTACGGCAACTTTCGATTCATCACCAGAAATTACGACATCATCATTTTCGAAGCCAATTTCATCTAAGTAATCGATAACACCTTGTTGCGTTAATTCTGTATCCGATCCAATTTCAACACGTGTACCACTTGAGAAGTCGATACCTAAGTTTAATTTAAAGACAGATAAGATGACGATCCCAACAACTAAAATAATTGTTGAAAATGCATAGAATTTTTTACGGTTGTGTACGAAATCAAGTTTATCAAATTTCGTTGTTAAATCTAATGAAGAAATGCCTTCATCCATAGAATGTTGTTTTGATTTTTTAATACCGAACCAGGCCGGATTGTCGAAGTAGCCACTTTTCACAAGTAAGCCTATTAACACACGAGATAACCAAACAGCTGTCACGAATGAAAGTAAAATTGAAATGATTAATGTTGTTGCGAAACCTTTAACCGAACTTGTACCAAAATAGAATAATACTCCAGCAGCAAGTAATGTTGTTAACTGTGCATCAAC
>JAZUES010000095.1:0-13254 GCA_045640265.1 Solibacillus sp. | reverse complement strand
AGGATCAAACTCTCCATAAAAGTTAGTTTGAAAGCTCATTTGCTTTGCTAGCGTATCAACTAAAAGTTGATATCTATTTTTGCTTCATTTAAGAAGCTTTGTTTCATTAACGTTGCTTGTTCAGTTTTCAAGGTTCATGTTGTTCGAAAAGAACTTCTTAATGTTATCATTTAAAAGTTATTATGTCAATAACATTTTTAAAATCTTTTTCGTTCGCTCATTAGCGACTTAAATAGTATATGACAGGTTTTTCTCATTGTCAATAACTATTTCAAAATATTTTTTTGATACAACATCCTTTTAAGGACAAGAAATAATATACCTCAAAAGGATGTTATAAATCAAGCTTTTTTTATAAATATTTTTTTAAAATCAATTACAAATAGCATAATCCCAATAATAACAATGACTCCGCCCATTATTTGAGTAATTGTTAAATACTCATTAAATACGATAATCGCTAATATTGCCGCGCCAACTGGTTCAAAGAGAATCGCAATTGAAATCACATTCGCACTTACCCACTTTAAAGACCAGTTAAATAAATTATGTCCTAATAAGTTTGGAATAATCGCTAATAATAAAAACCATATCCAATTCGTCATTGGGTACGGACCGAATGATTCTCCTTTTATTATTATATAAGTGAATAAAGTCATTGTACTAATTGAATAAACAACCATTGTATATGTAACTAGTGATAGACGTTGACGTACGTCTTGACCAAATAATAAGTAACCCGTAACAAGTGCGCATGCAATTATCGCTAAAATGTCACCATAAAATGCCGTTCCACTAATACGGAAGTCTCCCCAACTAATCAACACACTTCCGATAATAGCAATACTACCTGTTAGTAACGTCTTTAGTGTAACCTTTTCTTTAAAAAATATATACGTTCCTAAAAAGGCGAAAAGCGGCTGCATCGTCACTAACACTGTAGAACTTGCTATAGAAGTATAGTTAAGTGATTCAAACCATAAAATAAAGTGAAAGGCTAAAAAAACACCAGCAATGGATGAAAATATCCAGTCTTTTTTTGACAATTTCTTTATCTCATGACGATACTTCAAGATAAACCATGGCAGCATAATTAATACTGAAAATAACATTCGGTAAAACGCAATGACCCCTGCATCTGCATTAGCCAGTTTCACAAAAATCGCAGAGAGGGAAACAGAAATTACACCAATTAATATCGGAATATATGGATGAATCGGTGGTTTTTCCACTAAATCTCCTTCTTTCAAATCAATATTTCAGCAGTTGTGATAGTATCGGTTTATTTTACTTGTTCCTTCTCTAGAAAACTACTTAAATTTGAAGGAATTTAAACTTACTATTTAAAACTTTGATATAGAGAAAAAGGAGATGAGCACCATGGAATGGCTTACGGTGGATAAGTTTTCATTAGAAATTTTAATTAGACTAGTTATTGCGGCGACTTTGAGTTTGATTATTGGGATAGAGAGGGAACTGAAGAAAAAGCCAGTTGGGTTAAAGACAAGTTTAGTTATTGCGACGTTTAGTTGCTTACTTACCATCATTTCAATAGAGACTGCTTTTTCAACACCTGCTCGTGATGATATTAATATAACAATGGATCCGCTACGTTTAGCCGCTCAAATCGTTAGCGGAATTGGATTTTTAGGTGCAGGTGTTATATTACGCAAAGGTAACGATAGTATTACAGGGCTGACAACAGCAGCTATGATTTGGGGAGCTGCTGCAATTGGGATAGCAGTAGGTGCGGGATTTTATACGCAAGCTTTAATTACTGTATTAATTGTTGTATTAGGTATTGAAGTATTGGCACCTCTTCTGTTAAAATTTGGTCCTAAACGTTTACGGATGCGAGAAGTATCCATTGTTATTGTAACTGAGCAATCTAATCATATTAAAGATTTAATCGAATATATGAAGCAAAATAATATGCATGTAGAAAAAGTACGCATTAAGGATATTCCTTTATCCAATAAGTTATTGCATGAAATTGATGTACGTGTTTCAACAGTGAAAACGAATCATACACTCGAACTATACAACCGACTACATGAACTAAGTTATGTAATAAACATTAAAATTGAGTATCTTGATTAACGGAGGCAAACGCGATGGGAGAACTATTCGGATTATTAAAAGGGGGAAACAAACCCTCTTTACTTGCAGCATTTGTAAATTTATTTTTAGGTATTATTAAAGGTGTCGCGTTCTTTTTAACAGGAAATGTAGCGATGTTTGCGGAGATGATGCACTCATTAGGAGACGCAGCCAATCAATTTTTCGTATTTATCGGATCAGCGCTTTCTAAAAAAGCGCCAACTTCACGCTTCCCTAATGGTTACGGACGAATTGTAAACTTAGTATGTCTAGGTGCCGTATTAATCGTAGCTATCCTTTCTTATGAAACAATCAAAGAAGGTTGGCATCACTTCATACATCCTGCAACAGAATCTTCAGGTATATGGATTGCACTTGGTGTATTAGCAATTGGTCTTATTTTAGAAGGAAGCGTGTTGAATAAGGCAGCACACGAAATTTTACATGAAGTAGGCCAAGATAAAAAAGCATTTGCTGTTATAGCTTCAGCTAAATACCTAAACCGCGCAAAGCCTGCAACAAAGCTTGTATGGATGGAAGATTTAGTAGCGACTTCTGGTAATATCCTTGCCTTTTTAGCAATCATCATTGCGCACTTTACTGGCTTTTATCGCCTAGAAGGTCTCGTATCTATAATTATTGGTGGAATGATGTTCTTTGTAGTAGGACGTGTTTTCTTAGACAATGCACGTGGCGCTATTGGAGAAACAGATGAAGAAATGCTTGTTCATATCGGGAATTTAGTATTAGAAGATCCACATGTAACTGATATTGCACGTCTTGAAGTAGTCAAAGAGGGCGAATTTTTACATGTTGAGCTTATCGCTGAAACAGACCCTAATTTATCACTCGCCTATTTAGATGATGTTCGTGATCATTTAACCGAACTTATTTTAAACCAAAAAGGTGTAACCAAAGTGACGATGGCGTTTGATGAAGATGATGGGGAGCGTGCCTGGAAATATACCGCTACTAAGCCAGAGGAAGATAAAGGTATGATTTAATTTACTCTATAAATAAAAGGGCAAGCCGTCTACTATACGAGACGGCTTGCCCTTCTTCATTAATTATAAAGACATTTCTAAAATTTTTCTTACATCTTCTGCTTGTAGCTTATTGAAATTTCCAAATGGACCATACACCAAACAGTGCTCTACCATTTCATTAAAGTACGTTGCATCAATATCAAAATCAGCTAATTTGTTTGGTGCTCCAATAGAAGTCCAAAATGCTGATAATGCTTCTATACCTTCTAATGCTACTTGCTCTTCTTTTTTACCTTCTTGTTCAATACCAAAAACATTCACTGCCAACTTCGCAAAGCGTGCTGGATTTACTTTTAAATTATGTTTCATCCAATTAGGGAAAATAATCGCTAGACCTGCTGCATGGGCAATATCATAGTATGCCGATACCGAATGTTCGATATTATGCGTTGCCCAGTCACCACGAGCTCCTAACCCTAAAAAGCCATTTAACCCAAGTGTTCCAGCTAGCATTAATGTTTCGCGATGTTCATAATTCGTTGGATCTTTTAGTGCTTTTGGGGCCACATCGATTAACGTACGAAGAATCCCTTCGCTCATTTCATCTGTAAGTGGCGTATTCGTTGCGTTATGGAAATATTGTTCTAAAATATGCGACATTGTATCAACCACACCATTCACTGTTTGATTGGCTGGGAGTGTAAACGTATACGTCGGATCTAAAATTGAAAATTTCGGGAAAACTGTAGGGCTACCCCATCCGAATTTTTCCTTCGTTTCTTCATTTGTAATAACAGAACCTGAGTTCATTTCTGAAGCTGTTGCAGCTATCGTTAACACTGTCGCTAACGGAAGTGCTTCTGTTGGAATTACCTTTTTCATAACGATATCCCAAGCATCCTGCTCAACTTTTGCGCCTGCTACGATGAGTTTCGAGCAATCGATTACCGAACCGCCCCCAACCGCTAGAACGATATCAATATTTTGTTCCTTACAAATAGCAATACCTTTACGTGCTGTTTCAACGCGTGGGTTCGGTTCTACCCCTGATAATTCAAATACATTCATGGCTAATTCATTTAAGATCGACATGATGGCATCATAGACACCGTTTGATTTGATACTTCCTCCGCCGTAAACAATTAAAATATTTTTACCATACTGCGGTAGCTCTTTTCGTAGTTGTTCAATGCTTTCTTTGCCAAAATGTATTTTTACTGGATTATAAAATGAAAATGTGTTCATGTTAGTTCCTCCCCTGTTTTCAAAATAACGCCTCTTTATTTTCGCATTCGTCTGCAAGAATTGCGAATACTTCATACTATTTTTATTAGAAAAACAAATTTGCGCCAAATAGCACTCTAATTATTTTTTGTGGCTCCCTTGAAAACTCTTTTATCCATAAAAAAATCCTCACTCCAATTTAGAGTGAGGATTGTGTTTTATCTCTTACACCCAACCACGGAAACGAGATGCTTCTGCAGTGCGGCGTACTCCTACCATATAGGCAGCTAAACGCATGTTAATGTTACGATTTTGCGCTGTAGTATAAACATTGTCAAATGCCGTCACCATTTTTTTATATAATTTTTCGCGTACTTCTTCTTCAGTCCAGTAGTAGCCTTGGTTGTTTTGTACCCATTCGAAGTAAGATACTGTTACACCGCCTGCGGACGCTAATACGTCTGGAACTAGTAAAATGCCGCGCTCTGTTAAAATTTTTGTCGCTTCAGCAGTAGTTGGACCATTTGCTGCTTCTACTACGATATTCGCTTTAATGTCATGTGCATTTTCAGCTGTAATTTGATTTTCGATTGCAGCTGGTACTAAAATATCACAATCAAGTTCTAATAATTCTTTGTTTGAAATTGTGTTTTCGAATAAAGTAGTTACTGTACCGAATGAATCACGGCGATCTAATAAGTAGTCAATATCTAACCCATTTGGATCGTGTAAGGCACCGTGTGCATCTGAAATACCAATAACTTTTGCACCTAAATCACTCATAAATTTCGCTAAGAAGCTACCTGCATTACCAAAGCCCTGAATAACAACACGTGCGCCTTTAATATCAATGTTGCGTTTTTTCGCTGCTTCTTCAATAACAATCGTTACACCTTCAGCGGTTGCACGGTCACGACCCTGTGAACCTCCAAGTACAATTGGTTTACCTGTAATAAATCCAGGAGAATTGAACTCGTCCATTCGGCTATATTCATCCATCATCCATGCCATAATCTGAGCGTTTGTATAGACATCTGGAGCTGGAATATCTTTTGTTGGGCCTACGAATTGCTTAATTGCACGTACATAACCTCGACTTAAACGTTCAATTTCACCCATCGACATTTCACGTGGATCACAAATAACGCCACCTTTACCGCCGCCATATGGAAGATCAACGATACCACATTTTAGTGTCATCCACATCGAAAGCGCTTTCACTTCCTCTTCGCTAACCATTGGATGGAATCGTACTCCACCTTTTGTTGGCCCTACAGCATCATTATGTTGCGCGCGATAGCCTGTAAATACTTTTGTTGAACCATCATCCATTTTTACAGGGACTCGTACGGATAGCATGCGAACAGGTTCTTTTAGTAATTCGTACATCGCTTCATCATAACCTAATTTATTTAAAGCCTCGTGAATTACTTCTTGAGTTGATGTGAACAAGTTTAAATTTTCAGCCATAATTTTTTCGCCTCTTTAAAAAATTTTGATTTTTTGTGTCTTTCCGCCAACATTGTAACATACTTCAATTAGAGTTTGTTAAATATTTTGACACATTTCAAACACTTTGATGTTTAACATAGAAAGTTATTAGAAATATCCCGTTTTCTTCTATTTTTACTACCCTAATACGGATATTAACTAAAAAAAGAAAGCATCCACATTAACTTCTTGGATGCTTTCTCCTCTATTATTGACCAGATTGTTCAATCCAATCTTGCAATTTTTCTTTTAAAATTTGGAATCCATCTGCATCGACCTCATCTACGCGATCTTGTAATGATTTTCGTGGCAAAACATCTCTTTTTCGATGATGAGGAGCTTCTTGTAATTCACGAATAGATAAACTAATTTTTTTTTGCTCGGAATCAACGTCCAACACTTTTACTTGAATTTCATCTCCAACAGATAGAAATTCACATACATCTTTTACGAAACCATATGTGATTTCAGAAATATGCACAAGTCCTTGTGTTTGTTCATCTAAAGCAACAAAAGCACCGTATGGTTGAATTCCTGTTACTTTACCTGATAGTACGTCACCCACTTCAATTTTTTTTGCCATACTTGTTCCTACCTTCTTTATCGTATATAGGTAAATGTCATGTTAAATTATAACATATGACAACGAGCGGAACAAAGTATCGCCTTAAACTAGCAAATTTACAACATAAGATAAAAATACAGCTACTTAAAACGAAAAGATTGCGTAAAGAATTTTAAGTTTTCAATTAAATTAAAATAGAATTTACAGAGTTTTTTTGCTTTATACTGGATAGCTGTTGTAAAATGGATTGTTACATATATAAGGAGGTATTGTTTTGTCATCTAGAGATCAGTTTTCATCTAAGATTGGATTTATTCTCGCTGCTGCTGGTAGTGCCATTGGACTTGGCGCAATTTGGAAGTTCCCCTATATGGCGGGAACAAATGGTGGTAGTGTTTTCATTTTATTATTTATATTATGTACAGTCATTATCGGTTTACCAATTTTAATGGCAGAATTTATGATCGGTCGTCGAGGCCAAAAGGATCCGATTACGTCATTTAAAGAGCAAGCCCCAGGAAAACCTTGGTATATGATTGGCTGGATAGGCCTTATTGCATGTGGGCTCATCCTTTCTTTCTATAGTGTAGTCGGTGGTTGGATATTAAGTTATATTGTACGTGCTTTTACTTTTTCATTAACAGGAAAAGGGCTTGATTTTGGTGCATTATTCTCCGATTTGATTTCGAATCCTTGGGAAGTCTTAATTGCACAAGCTGCTTTTATGCTCATAACCTTAGTTATTGTACAAGCAGGGATTAAAAAAGGAATCGAAGCGGCTAGTAAATGGATGATGCCACTTCTATTCATTTTCTTTATTTTACTATTTATTCGTTCGATTACTTTAGACGGTGCCATCGAAGGTGTTAAATTTATGTTTATCCCAGATTGGTCGTTCTTCAACGGAGAAACGCTAATTTTAGCACTAGGTCAAGCATTCTTCTCTTTAAGTATTGGTGTAGCTGCGATGATTACGTATGCTTCGTATTTATCGAAAAGAGAGAAAATCGTAACGTCTGCCATTAATGTTGCCAGTATGAATATTGCAATATCACTTTTGGCTGGTTTAGTTATTTTCCCAGCAGTATTTGCATTAGGCTTTTCTCCTACTGAAGGACCTGGGTTAGTATTTATTATGATTCCGGCAGTTTTTGAACAGTTGCCATTTGGTAGCATCTTATTGCTCGTGTTTTTCATCCTATTATTATTTGCAACTATTACTTCATCTATTGCATTGCTTGAAGTTGTCGTTTCAATCGGTATTCGTGAAAAAACAGAAAAACGAAAAAAGGCTTCTTGGATTTTCGCTGCGATTATCTTTATCGTTGGGATTCCTAGTGCCCTATCATTCGGTATATTAGCAGATGTACAAATTATGGATCGTTCAATTTTCGACTTTGTAGATTATATAACTAGCGCTATTCTAATGCCGATTGGTGCACTGTTAACATCGATTTTTGCAGGTTATCATTATTCAAAAAAAATCTCAAAAGAAGAATTACAAACTTCGCCAGCCATCTACCATGTTTGGTTGTTTATCGTTCGCTACTTAGCACCTATTTCAATAGTAGCGATCATTGTTAACAAAATATTTTTCAGCTAATTATTTAGTGTGTATGAGAGCTACCGAATTCGTTCAGTAGCTCTTTTTTGTACTTTTATACAGTTCGATTTTTTGACAAAGACAGGGCATTTTATACAATTCGCTTCATATTATAATAATTACAATTAAAAATACATTTGGAAGGATGTGCACCACATGAAATTACAGCTTCATGAACAACTAAGATGTTTACGCTTAGAACGAAATTTAACGATTGAAGAATTAGCGAAAAAAACACAAGTCGGCATCGAAAAATTAACGGCCTACGAAAATGGTGACCAAATCCCAACTACCCAAACAATTTTTGTATTATCGACAATTTTAGAAGTACCTGCTTCAAACTTAACGGATGGCATTCAATCATAAAGTGAGCCTTCAATATTGGGCTTGTGGAATTTTTACTGACCGAAATTGTGGGATAAAAATAGCGAGCACCTTTATATGGATGCTCGCTATTTTTATATAATACATTTTGCTTCGAACTTTGCAGCGATTAATTTGTATGAAATCGACACACACTCTTCAATCGGAATCCATTGTTCAAATGAATATTCGTATACCCTTTGAATAACTTTTGCTAGTTCCGATGGATCGTCAATGCCTTGTAGTGCTGCTACAACATCAGCTGTCTCAGTATCATAACTTTCCTCGCCAAATCCAAATGGATCCCATTGTTGTAACAATTGAACGCATTTTTGATTCATTTCAATATTTTCCATATTTTTCACCTAATTACTCTTTCTTTTCGTTAGTATGATAACATAGGTTGGAACAGATCAAAAAGAAAAGAGGGTAAAAATGTCTTTTTTTAATGAAATTTATGAACGCAAAAATACTAACTCTTTCAAGTGGGACAAAATGGATGAAGTTTATCAATTAGAAGATACGTCAGAAATTTTGCCGATGTGGGTTGCCGATATGGATTTTCCGGCACCAAAAGTGGTTGTAGATGCTTTGACTGAAAGATTGAACCATCCGATTTTCGGTTATACGTTTCCGAGTGTTGGTGTAAAGCATGCCATTACAAATTGGTTTTCAACGCGTCATCAGTGGACTATTGATCCTTCAACAATTTTATTCCATCAAGGGGTAATTCCTGCGATTGCCACGATTATTGAAACGTTTACGAGTATTGGCGACAAAATTGGAATGTCGACTCCTATTTATCCGCCATTCTTTAATGTTCCAATAGCACAGCAACGTGAGATTGTGACATGTGATTTAACAGAAACAAATGGCTCTTATTCATGGGATTTTGAAAAGCTAGAGCAATTATTCCAGTCAGGTATTAAGATGTACATTTTATGTAATCCACATAACCCTGCTGGTATTGTTTGGAATGGCGATGATTTAGAAAAGCTAATCCAATTATGTATAAAATATGATGTGTTTTTATTAGCAGATGAAATTCATGCTGATATTTCGATTACTAAAGCATACACACCTATTTTAACTGTTAAAGGTGCTGATCAAGCAAACATAATTACTTGTATTGCACCAACGAAAACATTTAATCTTGCTGGAATTCATGCTGCGATGACGGTCACACCAAATAAAAAGCTACAATTAGCACTAGAGAAAACGGGCCAAGCGCATGGTAGTCTTTCACTTAATACCTTTGCTTGCACAGTCGTAGAAGCTGTTTATTCAGAAGGTGGTTTATGGTTAGACGAATTACTCACTTATTTAAAAGAGAATATGAATTATGTTGTAGCGCAATTAAATGCAATTGACGGTATTCAAGTACATGTACCTGATGCGACATATTTAATGTGGATCGATTATAGAGGTACTGGAATTTCAGAAAAGGAAATGATGGATCGCTTACTTTCAATTGGAAAAGTTGCACTTGATCCTGGTACGAAATATAAAGAAGCAGGCCGAGGCTTTTTACGCATCAATGTTGCCTGTCCATTTGATACATTAAAAGATGGTGTAGAACGCATTAAACTTGCACTTCAATAAATATAAAAGAGGCTATTCCTAATTAGGATAGCCTCTTTCGTTTTACTATTATTGCTTTTGTAATAATTCCATTTGTTTTTCTTTCGCCAAGCGCTCATCACGTTCTTGTAATGCGCGTGCTTCTAAAAGTTGTGCTTTATCAGCTTGGCGTTTAGCTAAACGACGAATAAAACGAAATGTGACAAAAACAATAATAATTAAAATAGTGAATTCTATAGCAGCTGGAATATAAAGTGATTTATCTTCCGGAAAATATAAAAAGCCACCAGAGAAATTCATTAAAAATTGACCCACTTGCACACACGTCCTTTGTTAATTAGTCAATTACAGTGATTGACTCTATTTTAACATCTTCTTTTGGTTTATCTTGCCCATTTCGGTCAACGTTCGTAATTTTGTCAACAATATCCATACCTTCAACTACTTGACCAAATACAGAGTGTTTACCGTCTAACCATGGTGTACCGCCGTTTTCCTTATAAACTGCTACTTCTTCTTTCGACCAACCGCGTACTTCCATTTGTTTTAACATTGATACTTCTACTTTAGGTGCTTGTACGATGAAGAATTGAGAACCGTTTGTGCCAGGTCCTGCATTGGCCATCGATAATGCGCCGCGGATGTTTAATAATTCTGGAGAAAACTCATCTTCGAATGAACCGCCCCAAATTGATTCGCCGCCCATACCCGTACCAGTTGGGTCGCCACCTTGAACCATGAAGTTTGGAATAACGCGGTGGAAGATAATACCGTTATAGTAACCTGATTTTGCATGCCCTAAAAAGTTTTCAACTGTTTTTGGTGCTTGCTCTGGGAATAATTTAATTTTAATAGAACCCATTGTTGTGTTCATTTCTACTAATACTTCACCTGGATTTAATTCTTTTGATAATTGTGGATACATTTAAGTCTCTCCTTTAAATAAATTATGGACTACTTGGGTATAGAACTTATAAAGCTTCATCCTTTTTACCAAGCTATAGTGTACCATATGTGCAATAATTTCCGCCATTATCTTCCGCTTTCAACTTTCTTCGGAAGGCGAAATAAGTTACAATGAATTTTAACTATTTTAAAATAACGGAAGAATGTGATTACTTTGCAAAGAAATATGAAACACAATTTTATTATCATTTTAGTTGCCAATTTTATTGTAGCTGCGTCAACAACGATGATTATGCCCTTTTTATCGCTTTATATTGATACACTTGGTGTTTTTACAGAAGGCTACGTTCAAAAATGGGCGGGACTAATTTTCGCTGCTACTTTTATTTCCGCGCTACTGATGTCACCGGTTTGGGGGCGGATTGCAGATAAATACGGTTACAAACCGATTATGATTATTAACTGCTTTGGCATCGCGACGAGCATTTTTTTAATGGGTTATGTACAAAATGTAGAGCAATTCTTTTTACTTCGACTTGCAATGGGGATCGTAACAGGTTTTATTCCAACTTCTATGGCCTTCATTAGTAAACACACACCAAAAGAAATAGCAGGAAAAACGCTCGGTACCTTACAAATGGGCAGTGTAGGCGGAACCCTATTTGGACCTGTGTTAGGTGGAATGTTGGCAGATGCAGTTGGTTTTAAATATACCTTTATTATTACAGCTGTTTCGATTACAATTGCCGCCATCATTATTATTATCGGGATTCATGAGCCTACAATTATTAGCAAAAAGAAAAATTCGATGTACTCTCGGAAAAATGTGGTGTGGGCCCTTTTCCATCATCGACTTATTTTGAACGTCATGTTCATTACATCCCTTATTCAAATAGGGAATTTCAGCATTCAACCACTTTTATCGCTTTATGTTTCAGAATTGACGCCCTCTCAAGAAGTCGCCATGCTTGCTGGAATTACATTTAGTGCTGCTGGGCTTGGAAATATTTTCTTAACCCGTTTTTGGGGCATATTAGGGGATCATCATGGTTATGAAAAGATACTATCTTATCTCCTCGTGCTTTGTGTTATTTTCATTATTCCACAAGCTTTCGTCACGGAACTTTGGCAACTGATTGGATTGCGCTTTTTATTCGGGATGGTTTCAGGTGGACTGATTCCTACGACAAGTGCATTAATACGTCGTGAAGCACCGATAGAAGTACAAGGTGAAGTGATGGGATACAATCAAAGCTTTCGATTTTTTGGTAACGTCATTGGTCCTGTCTTAGGCGGATTTGTTGCGAGCTTAGGTGGGATTCACTCAGTTTTCTATACAACAGGTATACTTTTCTTACTTGCCTTTGTCGTCATTTCTTTCATTAAAAAGCTACCACAGCAGTATATGGAGGACATTTTAAAAAATCATACTTAAATGAAGTGTCTATTTATGTTACTCTTTTTTAAGATAAGTTATTGGGGGCAGAACAATGAAACAAATTTTTGGCTACTTATTAATTTTATGTAGCATCCCTTTACTACTCCTAATTGGCAGTGAAGTATGGAAAGAATTAGCTAAAGCACAGCAGCATGAACGATTAATTGAACAATCGATTGAATTACCTGAAGTCGCAGCAACAACATTACCCGTTTCTTTATATGATACAAATAACAACGTGTTTAGTGAAGAATATACGGAATTTCATCAACCTATGAAGATTGATGCAATACCGGAACTTGTTAAACAGTTGTTTTTATATAGTGAAGACGAAAACTTTTATGATCATATCGGATTTGATGTGAGTGCGATTGCTCGTGCATTTATAGCGAATACATCCGAACAAACAATTCAACAAGGTGGTTCTACCATCACACAACAACTTGTTCGTATGCGTTATTTATCAGTGGAAAAAACGTATGAGCGTAAATTAATGGAACTGTTTTATGCTTACGAGCTTGAACAAAAGTATTCAAAAGAGCAAATCTTAGAAATGTATTTAAATGAAATATATTTTAATAATCAAGTGTATGGTATTGGTGCTGCAGCAATCTATTATTTTGATCGCCCACTTGCTGAACTATCATTGGCAGAAATCGCATTTATCGCGGCGATACCAAATAATCCAACCTTATACGATCCGCTAAGAAACTTTGACAATACCAAAAGTAGACAAGAACGCTTAATCGATAAATTAGTCGAACATCAAGCAATTAGTCAAGCAGAAGGTACAGTACATAAAAACGAAGAAATTCATCTTGCCGTAAAAGCTAAAGTTCAGTTATATCCAAGTTATAGTACATATGTATTGCAAGAATTAAAATGGCTCATCGCCGAACAAACGGGTTATGCGAAAAAAATTGCTAATACAACTGATGAAATGGAGAAAGAGGTTTTACAGTTAGAGCTCGATAAAGAAGTGGAGCGTGTCATGAAT
>JAZUES010000094.1:0-8476 GCA_045640265.1 Solibacillus sp. | reverse complement strand
CATGGTAACGATTTTAATGCATCCTTTAGTATAAAAGTAGCTATAAAACTATTTATGCAGCAAATGATTGAAATACCAAGAATAACTAATTTTATAGATATCTATGAAACTGTAAGAATATCTTTCAAATCTACGAAAGGTATTGCTTACTTTTTTTCTTTTCCGAACAACTTTTTTCTTGGGAGCACCTGCGTGCTTTTTTAGATTTGACGCAGTCATCCTAAATCAATAATATCTTATATAGCTTGTTTTTCAACCCCGGTTTTTAAAGCGAATTTCCAATCAAAAAAAGAAATAGCCGCCAATCGAAAAGCTTTCCATGAGTATTTTGTTCTGGAGAGATTTGAGGCAGGCATTGAGCTTGCAGGCACTGAGGTCAAGTCTATCCGCGCCGGCAACGTCAATCTGAAAGATTCGTTCTGCACCGTGAAAGACGGTGAGCTTTTTGTCCGCGGGATGCATATCTCTCCTTACGAGCAGGGCAACATTTTTAACCGTGAATTAGCAGGTATTTTCGCCAAGCTTGGACATACTGATCAAATCGTTATCGCAGATTGCGGTTTACCCATTCCAGACGGTGTAACATGCATCGATTTAGCCTATAAATTAGGAAAGCCATCATTTTTAACTATTTTAGATGTTGTGCTTGATGATTTAGTTGTAGAATCAGCGGTTTTAGCAGAAGAAATTAAAGAACAAAATGTAACTGTTCATACTGTTGTAACAGATAGATTAGCGGTAAGTTACGTATCTCATGAGCAATTTAAGCATTTAACAAAAAATGCAAAAGTTATTATTCGCACAGGTGAAACAACACCTTACGCCAATATTATTTTACAAAGTGGCGTTATCTTTTAAGTTCTTTTAGTACTACATAAATACGTACTAAAAGAACTTAAGCCTCCGGCGGATGTCATGAATTCAGAGAAGTAGCCGTCGCATCATGCGATAACGGCTGGCTTACCCACGTCCTGTGGGCTAAGTACTAAGCTGAATTCGGACGCAATTACGCCAAGCATAATTGAGTAAGGGTAGGTGGACAACATGATTGAAATGTCAGGAATTACAAAAGCATTTAGTGGTAACGTCGTTTTAAATAACGTGTCATTTGAATTGAAGTCAGGTGAAATTCACGCTTTGATGGGTGAAAATGGTGCTGGTAAATCAACGATGATGAAGATTTTAACAGGTATTTATAAGCGTGATGAAGGTGTCATTAAAGTAGATGGTCAGGAAGTTCATTTTAACTCTCCCCAAGAAGCAGAAGCTTTAGGAATTGCGGTAATTCACCAAGAACTAAATATCTTACCAGATTTAACAGTGACAGAAAATTTGTTTTTAGGGAAAGAAAAAACATATGGCTTATTCGGTATTTTAAAGAAAAAGGAAATGCATGAAGAAGCTAAAACACTGTTAGCGAGATTAGGTTTAAATATTGATCCAAGCACCCGTGCTGGAGATTTATCAGTGGGGAAACAGCAAATTATTGAAATTGCTAAAGCGATTGCATCAGATGCAAAATACATCGTTATGGATGAGCCAACTGCTGCGTTAACTGACCGTGAAATTGAAACACTATTCGTAACTGTAAATGAATTAAAAGCAAAAGGAATTTCATTTGTTTATATTTCACACCGTATGGAAGAAATTTTTGCGATTTGTGACCGTATTACAATTTTACGTGACGGTACTTATGTAGGTGTACGTAATATTAAAGAATCATCATTTGAAGAAGTTGTTTCCATGATGGTTGGACGTGAACTAGGTGAGCGATTCCCCGAACGTGATGCAAAAATTGGTGATGTCAAACTACAAGTGAAAAACTTAAGTGCTAAAGGTGCATTTGATAATGTATCATTTGATATTCGCAAAGGTGAAGTATTAGCAGTAGCAGGTCTGATGGGTGCTGGTCGTACAGAAGTTGCCCAAGCCCTATTTGGATACCGTAAACTATCAAATGGTGAAATGTTCATAGATGGACAAGCTGTTAAAATCAACTCGCCAATCGAAGCGATGCAGAAAAAAATCGGTTTTGTTACAGAAGACCGTAAAACACAAGGTCTCGTGTTAGATTTCTCTATTAAAGAAAACATCATGTTAGCAAACTTAGAAAAGGGCTCAAAATCAGGTGTTATTATGCCAAACCTTGAAAGTAATATGGTTGCTGAATATATTGAACAGCTACGTATTCGTACATCAAGCGCTGATTTAGCTGTGAAATCACTTAGTGGCGGTAACCAACAAAAGGTTGTTATTGCCAAGTGGTTAGGTACAAATCCAGAAATCTTAATTTTAGATGAGCCAACGCGCGGTGTTGATATTGGTGCCAAAAAAGAAATTTATCAAATTATGAACAACCTAGCAGAAGCAGGTGTTGCTATTTTAATGATTTCCTCTGAACTGCCAGAAGTAATTGGAATGGCAGACCGCGTATTAGTTATGCGCGAAGGAAAAGTAACTGGCATGGTGACAAAAGACAACATGACACAAGAGAACATCATGCATTTTGCAACAGGAGGAGAATAAAAATGGCAAAAAACAAAGAATTAATTGCAAAATTAGGACCATTTATTGGTTTAATTATATTGGTTATAATTTTAACAATTTTAAACCCAAGCTTTATTTCAGTAAGTAACTTATTAAACGTATTACGTCAAGTTTCGATTAGTGCATTAATTGCATTCGGTATGACATTCGTTATTTTAACAGGAGGAATTGACTTATCTGTTGGTTCAACTTTAGGTTTAACGGGTGCAGTAGTGGCAACATTACTTGCTTCAGGTACTGATCCATTATTAGCAATGTTTGCAGCAGCTATACTTGGTTTAATTCTAGGTGCGGTTAATGGTATGATTATTACAAAAGGTAAAGTGGCTCCATTTATCGCAACTTTAGCAACAATGACAATTTATCGTGGTTTAACATTAGTGTATACAGATGGTCGCCCAGTATCAGGGTTAGGGGATTCTCTTTCATTCCAACTTTTCGGTAAAGGTTATTTCTTTGGTATTCCGGTACCAGTCGTAACTATGATTATTTCGTTTGCTATTTTGTATTTCATTTTACACAAAACAACTTTTGGCCGTCGTGTTTATGCGGTTGGTGGCAACGAAGAAGCTTCAAAATTATCAGGGATTAACCCAGATCGCATTAAAATTGCAGTTTATGCAATTACAGGTTTATTAGCATCAATTTCTGCATTAATCATTACATCACGTTTAAACTCAGCACAACCAACAGCGGGCGAATCATATGAACTAGATGCTATCGCAGCAGTTGTATTAGGTGGTACAAGTTTAACTGGTGGTAAAGGGTGGATTTTCGGAACATTAGTGGGTGCTTTAATTATTGGGGTACTTAATAACGGGATGACACTTATTGGTGTATCATCATTCTTCCAACAAGTTGTAAAAGGTATTGTTATCTTATTAGCAGTACTGATGGATCGTAAAAAAACAGCATAGGAGTGTAACAACATGAAAAAATGGTCTTTATTAGCCATGGCAGCGGCCATTTCCATTGTACTTGCAGCTTGCTCAATGGAACCGGGTTTTCCAACAAAGGATAAAAGTTCAAAAGAAGCTCCAAAAGATACTTCTGAGCAATCAATTGGGTTATCAATTTCAACATTAAACAACCCATTCTTCGTAACTCTAAGCGATTCAGCGGAAGCAAAGGCGAAGGAAAATGGTGTGAAAATTACAGTTTCTGATGCACAAGATGATGCTTCAAAACAAGCATCTGACGTCGAAAACTTAATTCAAAAAGGTGTAGACTTAATTATTATCAACCCTGTTGACTCTTCTTCAGTGGCAATAGCAGTAGAATCTGCTAATGCTGCAAACATTCCAGTAATTACAGTTGACCGTACTTCTGATGGAGGTCAAGTAGTTGCACATATCGCCTCAGATAATGTAGCAGGTGGTGAACTTGCCGGCGAATATTTGATGACATTGATTGAAGAAGGTTCTGAAGTTGCAATGCTTGAAGGTGTTGCAGGTTCTTCAGCAGCCAATGACCGTGGCCAAGGATTCTTAAATATCGCGGACGGTAAAGTAAACTTAGTTGCCAGTCAAACAGCAAACTTTAACCGTACAGAAGGCTTAACAGTAATGGAAAACATTTTACAAGCAAATCCAAATGTAAAAGCAGTGTTTGCACAAAATGATGAAATGGCTTTAGGTGCTTTAGAAGCAATTACAGCTGCACGTAAAGATGTAATCGTTATCGGTTTCGATGCAACGGATGATGCTGTAGCCAAAGTAAAAGCAGGTCAAATGGCTGCCACAGTAGCCCAACAACCAACATTAATTGGTGAAAAAGCGATTGAAACAGCAATTAAAGTATTAGCTGGTGAAACAGTAGATGCAAACATCCCAGTTGATTTAGAATTAATTTCAAAATAACTAAAAAAAGCGGACATCGTATTAGTACGAAGTTCGCTTTTTTAATTTCAATTTTGGACGAATAGTCATGAATGTATGGCAACAAAAAACTAAAGAAACGTAATCACCTCATTTTAGGCACAATATACTGTTGGCTGGAATGAGGTGTTTTAATTGTAAGTCAGTTAGAACACCTTTTCTTTATAAGAATTAAGAGCAAATAGTGAGTTTGAGGCACTTTCCATGATAAAATAATGAAAGAATAAGTATTTATAAGGGAAATGGTGAAGCGAATGAACGAACAAATCAAAAAATGTGAGCTACTTGTTAAAGAAATTTATAACAAGATGGATGCAAGTCATGACTTCCAACATATCGAACGTGTCTATGAAAATGCCCTCTCAATATTAAAAACGGAGCCAACTGCAAACGAAAAAATCGTACGCTTAGCAGTATTCCTCCATGATGTCAGTGATTCAAAGTATGCATCTGATAAATCGAATGAAAATCGTATTTTAAATGCACTTAATTTGAGTGAAGACGAAATTAAACATATTCAATCTGTCATCTCGGAAGTTTCCTTTAATGGAGGCAACGAACTTCCTGCAACAAGCATTGAATCGAAAATCGTTCGAGATGCCGATCGCCTAGATGCAATAGGTGCAGTGGGAATCGCACGTACATTTGCATATGGTGGAGCAAAAGGACGCAAATTGTATGATGACGCAGAAGAAGCACGCGGAGATATTACATTAGAAGAATACCGTGCAAAATCAACAGCAAGTGTAACGCACTTTTATGAAAAACTATTATTATTAAAAGATTTAATGGTGACAGCTAAGGGTCAACAGATGGCACAGGAGCGTCATAATTTTATGGTACAATTTTTAGATCAGCTTAAAAAAGAAAGAGACGGGATTTCATGAGTCATTTAATCGTATCAAATTTAACAAAAACAGTTGGCGATAAAACGCTATTTCAAAATATCGAATTTACGCTATATGAAGGCGAACGTGCAGGTTTAATTGGGATTAACGGTACAGGTAAATCAACACTACTATCAATTTTAGCAGGTGTACAAGATGCCGATTCAATTGAATTAGATCATCCAAATAAATACCGTATTGCTTATTTAGAACAAGATCCGCAATTTAAAGAGAATACGACCGTTTTACAAGCCGTATTTAGCAGTGATTCGCCGATTTTAAAATTAAACCGGGCCTATGAAGAAGCACTTACTGCACTTTCAAGTAATCCGGAATCAGAAAAATTGCAAAATGAATTATTCCGCTTACAACAGCAAATGGATAATGATAACGCATGGGATGTCAATGCACTTGCCAAACAAGCGTTAACAAAGTTAGGTATCGATATGTTCGACCAACAAGTAACGTCACTATCAGGTGGTCAGCAAAAACGTGTAGCACTAGCAAAAGTATTAATCGAACCTGCTGACTTATATTTATTAGACGAACCGACCAACCATTTAGATGTAACGTCTACTGAATGGCTACAAGAAATGGTATCACGCTTAAAAGGTGCCGTTATTTTTATTACCCATGATCGTTATTTCTTAGATGAAACAGCAACGCATATCTACGAATTAGCTGACAAAACATTATATCGCCATACTGGTTCATATGGAGATTATTTAGAGGCCCGTGCCATTCGTGAAGAAATGCAGGTCGCAACGCAAGCAAAAATGCGTAACCGATACCGCTCAGAATTAAAATGGATTCGCCGTGGTGCAAAAGCTCGGTCGACAAAACAAAAGGCACGTATTCAACGATTTGAGGCATTAGACGAATCAATGGATCGCTCAAATGATCTAACGGATTTAGAAATGGGCTTAGCAACGTCACGTTTAGGTAAAAAAGTACTGGAATCTGATGGTATTACAAAATCTTATGGAGACCGTATGCTTATTGAAGATTATAGCTTTTTACTACAACAAGGTGATCGTATTGGGATTATTGGGGCTAATGGTAACGGTAAATCGACATTATTAAATATGCTAGCTGGTGAAATTGAGCCGGATAAAGGTGAAGTTGTGGTTGGATCTACCGTTAAACGTCTACACTTCAAACAAATATTACCTGTCATGAATGAAAATGCCCGTATGATTGACTACATACGTGAAGCATCAAATGATATTACCGATTCACAAGGCGAACGTTTCTCTGCATCGCAAATGTTAGAACGCTTTTTATTCCCGTTAAATGTACATGGTACACAGATTAGTAAGCTATCAGGTGGGGAACGTAAACGTCTTCATTTATTAAAGTTATTAATGGAACAACCGAACGTCTTATTATTGGATGAGCCGACAAATGACTTAGATATCGAAACATTAGGGGTACTAGAGGACTTTATTGAAAACTTCCCTGGTGTTGTTATTACAATTTCCCATGACCGTTTCTTCCTCGATCGTATCGCGAAAAAGTTATGGATTTTAGACGGTCAAGGCGGTGTATCTGAAAGCTTAGATGTTTATACCGATTATTTAGCGAAAAAAGCAGAAGAACACCAGCAAGAGGCAAAAGAAATTAAGGTTGAAAAACCAAAGCAAGAAAAGCCAAAAACTGAGAAGAAAAAATTATCATTCAAAGAACAAAAAGAATGGGAAACGATTGCTGATCAAATTGCTTCAATGGAAGAAAAAATTATGCAAGCGGAAGATGAAATTTCAACGGCTGGCTCGGACTTTACAAAATTACAGCAGTTAACAGCTGACTTAGAAAAATTTAATAATGACTATGAGCAATTAATCGAGCGTTGGAGTTATTTAGATGGAATCGTAAATGGATAGGAGCATATTATGAAAATTTTATCAATTGAACCAACACCAAGTCCCAATTCAATGAAAATTGTCATTGATCAAGATTTACCATTTGGCAAAAGTTTTAATTATACAAAGGATAATATTTCAGAAGCATCAGCTGAATTACAGGCAATTTTCGAGGTAGAAGGTGTAAAAGGAATTTATCACGTATCAAACTTTTTAGCTGTTGAACGTAATGCAAAGGTTGCATGGGAAAACATTTTAGCAGATATTCGTGCTTCTCTTGGTGAAGAAGCAAGTGAAATTGAAAAGCAAGGGGTAAATGAGCATTACGGTGAAGTGAATGTTCAGGTGCAGATGTATAAAGCCATCCCACTTCAAATTAAAGCATTTGATGGGGAAGGGGAAGTCCGTTTAAGCGCCGGTGACCGATTTACACTAGCGTTCAAGCGTTTACAATTTAAAGTGGCAGAAGATAATTATATTTTGGAACGTAAATGGGTTGATTTTGGTGTACGTTATGGAGATAAAACTCAAGTGGCAGAAGAAGTTGTTAAAGAAGTAGATGCACTTTATCCGCAAGATCGTGTAGAGCAAATTGTTGAGGCAGTAAACGATAAGGTGTCAACATTTGCTGATAAACGTAAAGAAGTGACACTAGAAGAGTATATGCAAGCAGCCGATTGGCAACAACGCTTCCAGTTATTAGACAAGTTACCTGATCCAGAGTTAAAGGATATTCCGTTACTTGAAAAAGCGTTAGAAGATGAGCAAATGTCTATTCGTCGTCTAGCAACAGTTTATTTAGGCATGATTGAAGATGATGCTGTTGTACCTGCTTTAACGAAAGCACTTAATGATAAAAGCTCAGCCGTTCGCCGTACAGCAGGTGACTGCATGAGTGATTTGGGTCTTGAAGCTTTTGAACCTGCAATGATTGTAGCTTTAGCAGATAAAAATAAACTGGTTCGTTGGCGCGCGGCAATGTATTTATATGAGGTAGGGACAGATGCGGCAATAGAGGCGCTAAAAGTTGCATGTGAAGATAAAGAATTTGAAGTGAAATTACAAGCAAAAATGGCTTTAGCCCGAATTGAAGACGGCGAAGAAGCAAAAGGCTCTGTTTGGAAACAGATGACAGAGAGTAGAAAATAAGTAAAGTTGTTGAGATAGTTACTATCTCAACAACTTTTTTGATTCTGGAATTAAACTGGTTTGGCTATATTTCCTGATGGATAAAGAGTGGAAAGTGGCAGGAATTTAAGTGACAGAATCCATTTCTTTAATCGACTGTTCTTTGTAAAATACG
>JAZUES010000093.1:0-24988 GCA_045640265.1 Solibacillus sp. | reverse complement strand
AAAGAAGAACGTTTAAAAGAATTAACTGAACTGCAATATTATGTAACACAGGAAAAGGGGACAGAACCACCATTCCGTAACGAGTTTGATGATCATTTTGAAGAGGGAATCTATGTAGACATTGTATCAGGTAAACCACTTTTCAGTTCAAAAGATAAGTACAATTCAGGTTGTGGCTGGCCAGCTTTTACAAAGCCAGTGGAAAAACAAGAAGTAAAAGAGCATTTTGATACGTCTCATGGTATGCGACGAGTAGAAGTTCGTAGTTCATCAGCGGATTCACATTTAGGTCATGTCTTTCCAGATGGTCCTCGTGAACTTGGGGGACTGCGTTATTGCATTAACTCGGCAGCATTACGTTTTGTACCAGTAGACAAATTAGAAGAAGAGGGCTATGGCGACTATTTAGCCTTATTCAAATAAAAAACACAACTTGCGTGTAATCCAGCGCAAGTTGTGTTTTTAATTAGGAAATATTTATATAGCGATTGTGTTTATATTTTGAATTCATTAACGACACTACGTAAATCATCTGCTTGTGCTGCAAGTTCTACTGCAGAAGCATTAATTTCTTCCATCGAAGCTGATCCTTGAGAAGCTGCAGCAGCACTGCGTTCAGTATTGTCAGCTGTATTATTGGCAATCGTAGAAACTTCAATAAACGAAACGGTTACGTCTTGGCTATTTGTTAAAGTTTGTTCAATTTGATTAACCATATGCGTTAAGATATCTGATGTTTTTTGAGTTTGAGATAAAATATTTTGAAGAGAATTTGTTGTTTCGTTGGTTACTTCAACGCCACGTATAACTTTTTGAACCCCTGTTGAATTTTGCTTGATGATCGACTGGACTTCATTTTGAATTGAGCCAACTATGGTAGAAACTTCATTTGCAGCCGTTTGTGATTGTTCAGCTAACTTACGAACCTCATTGGCTACAACCGCAAACCCTTTTCCATGTTCTCCAGCTCGCGCGGCTTCAATTGATGCATTTAACGCAAGTAAATTAGTTTGATCAGCAATCGCTGTTATGGTATTAATAATGGATGTAATATTAGCTGATTTACGACCAAGATTTTCAACAGTTGTTGATGTACTTGCCATTGTTTCTTCAATATCAAGCATAACATTTGAAGATTGTGTCACAGAGTCGCGACCAATTTGCGCTGCATGTTGCATTTCATTGGCTGCTTGTTGAACTTCCAATGCTTTTTCATTTAATTCGTACATCGATTGGTCTAATTTTTGCATTTCATTGGCTGCATTATTGATACTTGATATAATTTGTGTACTATCCTGCGCAATTTCCTGAGAAGAGGTAGCTATAGAGTCAATTGTGCGTGCGTTTTCTTCGGCTAATGCCATAAGTTCTTGAGAGCTTCCTGAAACATTTTCGGCCATATTCGAAACACGCTTTACTAAGGAAGAAATCGAATCGATTAACACGTTTGTTGAGTCAGCGATTTGAGCAAACTCGTCCTTTGTTTTAACATTAACGCGACGTGTTAAATCGCCACCAGCCTGGGCAATGTCTAAAATCGAATGATTGATCACACGTGTGTTACGTCGAATTGATTTAGACAAGCTGTAACCTAGTGAAATCGTAAGAACCATTGCAATTCCTGCTAGTATAAAGAATGATACCTTTGAAGCTAAGGCAAATGCTTCTAATTCTTTAATGGATTCTTCATTATTCGTTTCTAAAAGTTGAATAAGTTTGTCGGTATTTTCTTCTATGTGATTTTTGATATTTTGGCTACCACTTAATTTGAAATATCGTGCCGCATCTTCGTAGCCAAAATTTTGACGAATATCGATTGTTTTACTAGAATATGAGACATAATTTGCGTAGAACTGCTGAATTAATGCCAATGTATTTGACTCTTCTGCACGATCCTTAAGAGACGCTTCCACTGTCGTTAAATTACTACCGATTAATTCTATTGTCTCGTTATACAACTGTATATATTTTTTTTCGCCAGTAAGTAAATATGTTTGCTCGTGACTCGATAATTTGGCAATATCACTCGCTAAATTGTTGATGAGCATTTGTTGTTTTAAATTTTCATCGGCAAAGTCTCGAAGGCTATTTTGCAAATTCGTTATGTTAATATAAGATAATATTTGCATGCATAAAATAATAGCCATTAATACTGAAAAACTAAAAATAATTCTTCCTCGAATTAAATGAAGAAATCTAAATGGATTTCTTTTGTTTTTAAATGTTTTATCGATTTTCTCTTTTACAGGTTTAGATTTCTTTCGTTTGAGCAAAAATATCACCTCTTTCTGAATTGTCAGTATTTCATTATTCTACTACATAAATTATTTATTTTACACCAAAAATTGTAAAAAATACAAATTGGAGGATTTCTATTGAAAAAATCATTTTATCATTATGTCCAAACATTCAGAGGAGGAGAATGGTCTGACAGCAAAGTACGATTTGCAGAAAGTATGTTGATTGATCTTACTTTCCCTAAAACTTCAGAAGACTTTGAAGAACTATCGAATTACATTGAGTTACAGTCAGATGAGTATTTAACAATAGCTGCATTTGATGAGTTATGGGCTTTATATGAAATAAAGTATGGAGATTAGGATTTCTAATTACTTTTCGGGGGTGTAGTGAAGGCCGTACTATAAACGCATCATTTGTGTCTATAAAGGTAAGAAATTCATAAAGTAGCATATTTTTCTTGTGGAAAGACGTCTAACGATTGAATATTTATACGAAAACGATTACAATTTAAAAGAATCAAGATGAAAAGAGGTTTTTTAATGAGCGTTCATATTAATGCAAAACAAGGCGAAATCGCAGAAATCGTGTTATTACCAGGAGATCCATTACGCGCAAAATATATTGCAGAAACATTTTTAGAAGATGTTGTTCAGTACAATGAAGTACGAAACATTTTCGGATATACAGGTACATACAAAGGCAAACGTGTATCGGTACAAGGAACTGGCATGGGTGTTCCATCAATTTCAATCTATGCAACTGAATTAATGCAAGAATACGGTGTTCAAAAATTAATCCGTGTGGGTACTTGCGGTGCTATTCAAAAAGACGTAAAAGTTCGTGACGTAATTATCGCACAAACGTCTTCAACAGACTCTAACTTAAACCGTGTAATCTTCGGTGGTACAATTGATTACGCACCAACAGCTGACTTTGACTTATTGTTAAAAGCATATAACGCTGCAAAAGAAGCAAATTTAAACGTACGTGTTGGTAACATCTTCACTGCAGACATGTTCTATTCTGACGAAGCTCAAAACGAAAAATTAGCTCAATACGGTGTACTAGCTGTAGAAATGGAAACTTCTGCACTATACACATTAGCAGCAAAATTCGGTCGCCAAGCTCTTACTGTATTAACAGTATCTGACCACATCTTAACTGGTGAAGTAACAACATCAGAAGAACGTCAAACTACTTTTAATGACATGATGGTAATTGCGTTAGAAGCAGCGATTCAAGAGTAGTTGTTGCAGGGGTTTTTATCTTGGCACTTCTTAACAAGTGTCAAAAGTGCCCATGATGCAATCCAAGAAGTGCCTAACAGGGTAAAACTTGTTAGGTACTTTTTTTAGTTGATGGAATCAAATAGTACATTGCATTTTGTTTTTGCTCCATTGTCACATGAGTTTACGTGTTTAGTGTTTTTCGTATGTGAGCATGACCGAGCTGTCCTTGAATGACTTTTATATTCACTCCTTTTGACAGCAGACAAGAAGCATACGTGTGCCGTAACCCCTTAAATGAGACCAACAGTAAGCTTCTAGCCATTGAAAGAGCCTGTAAGCGTTAACGTTGCTCATAGAAAACAAATATATGTTTGATTTATAAATATCACTCAACGCAATCGAGTGACCAACTATCTCTATGTTGATTTCTCGATGCGTCTAAGAGTGCTGTGTAGAGTTTGAATGACAGCGGATGAACATATTATGTTGCAAAAGGAATGGAGTATATGATTTCTTACACAGGGGTCCTAGATTGATTTGTTAGAGTTACTAATTTAATTGGTAATTTTAACCTATTAGCGTTCTAGTTTCTTGCTAATTTGCTCCAATAATGTGGATTGCCTTTTTAATTCCGTAATTGTAGTGATAACAAACCAAATTGTAAAAATGATTGGAATTAGCCAAATTAATAGAGGAATAATCGAAAATAGCATCTATAAAACACCACCTTTATATTGACTGAAACTTATTCTTGTAATTAATCATATGATATTAATAATGATAGCAGAATGAGAATTGTTTTACGGTAGAAATGACCGTTACCATAGGCGAGACGGGTAAGACTACAAGGTAATTAGGTCAATCTATGTCAAACCCTAGTAAATAGTGAATGCCCTTGTCTAATTGCACTACTGGACTAATAGAAGATAAAGCAACGATAAACTGTTCGTTATTTATGTACGATGAATTATATAATAAAGGAACCAAACTAATAAATGGAATTTAAATATTAAATAGCCTAAAATGAAAATTAGCCACCTCTTATCAAATGATGGGTGACTAATTAAAAGTATGCTATTTGATTTATTAATCGTAAAGACGTAATTTTAGGCGTTTTTCTTTGTTCTAGTTGAACGCTTTCTTGTAGTTGTTTTCTTCTTCGTTTTCTCCAATGATGCTTGAAGAGCAGACATGAGGTCGGTTACATTGTCAGGGAGTGGTTGTTTTTCGTTTGCTGTTATAGTACCTTCTGCTTTTTTATCCTCAATTAATTGCATAAGAGCTGTACGATACTCGTCCGTGTATTTTGTAGGATCGAACGCAGTCGTTAATTGTTCAACTAACATTAAAGCAGTTTCAAGTTCTCTTTGGACAACAGTTTCAATACTCGGAATGTTTGGTACATCACTAACACTTCTTACCTCATCAGGAAAATGAATAACTTCCATAACCAAAGTATTCTTATAAACACGGACAACAGCTAATTGTTCTTTAGCTCTAATTGTTATTTTCGCAACGCCAATTTTACCTGATTCTTCTAAAGTTTTACGTAGTAATACATATGCTTTTGCACCTGTAGTATCAGGGGATAAATAGTATGTCTTTTCAAAATAAATAGGATCAATTTCCTCTAATTTTACAAAGTCAATAATTTCAACGGCTTTATCTTCCGCTTCTTTCCGTAAATTTTCTAAGTCCTCATCATCTAATACTACAAATTTATTTTTGCTGTATTCAAAGGCCTTGACAATGTCCTCCTCTCTCACTTCTTTTTGACAACCTTCACATACTTTTTTATAGCTTATCGGTGTATGACATTCTTTATGAAGTTGCCTTAGTTTAACATCTTTGTTTTCAGTAGCAGCATGAAGCTTTACAGGAATGTTAACTAAACCAAAACTAATGCTTCCTTTCCAAACAGTATGCATTTTGTCACCTCATTTTTCTTTACTATGGTGTTAAATAAATTTTTTTATGTATCGTAATGACAAATAAACAAAAGCTATATAAAAATGAAAGTAGGCAGTGCAATTTGAAACCAATGTTATTGACGGATTCATCTGAAGTTCCAGCTGGGAATGGATGGTTATACGAAACAAAGTATGATGGTTTTCGTTGTATTTTAATTTGGGAAAAAGGAGAAAAAACACCTATTCTTAAAAGCCGAAATGATAATTTACTTGACCAAATGTTTCCCGAAATAATTCGATTTTGTGAAGGTATCTACAATGACATAGAACCCTATTTACCACTAGTGTTGGATGGGGAATTGGCTTATTTAACAAATGATTTTCAAGGGAACTTTTCAATCGTGCAGAAGCGGGGGAGAATGCAGAATACCCAAAATATAGAATCTCATGCTGAATCTTTTCCGTGCCATTATATTGTTTTTGATATTTTAAAAATTAAAGGTTTGACAAAAACTGATAGCCATTTGATTACCCGTAAGCAAGTATTAACTGAACTTTTTGGAGCACTAAGCCTTCCAAAAGGTGTAAATTACAAAGATTCAAAACGATTACAATCCATCGATGTTTTTGAAGATAGCGCATTACTCTGGCAAAAAGTAAAAACTTATAACGGTGAGGGTATGATTGCAAAAAAACGCACAAGTCAATGGCTGGATGGCACGAGGTCAAAAAATTGGTTGAAGATAAAAAATTGGAAATATGTCGATGTGATTTTAATAAGATTGGATCTATCCAATGGATTTTTTGATGCGGTAGTTTATAAAAATGACGTACAAATAGAGGTAGTAACGTTTAAACATGGCTTAAAAGAAGAAGAAAAGAAAACGCTCATTAAGATGTTTGAACAGTATGGCACTTTACGAAATGATGGAGTGTGGGAAATTCCTGCTTCAATATGTGTATCAGTTGCCTGTATTGATTTTGATGGAAGTAAGTTAAGGGAACCAAAATTTCATGCGTTCAAGTTTAACACAAAACCAAGCGAATGTAGCTGGCAACACATGCAACGGCAATTAAATCCAATACCTGAAATTGTTTCTGTTACACATCCTGATAAACCTGTCTTTCCTGCTATCGGGATTACGAAAGATGATTATTTGTTGTACCTTCAAAATGTAGCTCCTTATATGTTGCCGTTTTTACAGAAGCGGCGATTAACCGTTATTCGGTATCCACATGGTGCACCAGGAGAAAGTTTTTACCAAAAAAACTACCTAGACAATATTCCAAGCTTTGTGACTACTCATATGGCTGATGATAACAACTACGTATTATGTAATAACCTTGAAACGCTGTTGTGGCTAGGAAATCAACTAGCGATAGAATTTCACATTCCATTTCAACCAATTCAAACAGACAAACCGACTGAAATCGTGTTTGACTTAGATCCTCCATCTGTTGAAGCGTTTCATTTAGCCGTGAGTGCTGCGTTAAATTTAAAAACCATTTTAGATCATTTTGGGCTTCAATCATTCGTCAAAACATCAGGTGGAAAAGGGATGCAGGTTTATATTCCATTACCTTTTAATACATTTACTTATGAAGAAACTGGTATTTTTACGGAGTTTGTATGTAAATTTTTAGTTCAGCAGTATCCCGACTGGTTTACAACTGAACGGTTCAAGAAGAATAGAGGGAACAGATTATATTTGGATTATGTACAACATAAAGAAGGTAAAACGATTGTTGCACCATATTCAGCGCGAGGCAATGTAAAAGGGTTAATAGCCACTCCATTACACTGGGATGAAGTCAACGAACAACTAAGTCCAGATAAGTTTACCATCCCGAAAGTAATAGATAGGATTAATAATTTTGGTGACCTTTTAAGAAACTTCAGAGAGGTCGGAGAAAACCAGGATTTCAAGCCTGTTCTTAATCAAATAAAAGGTTTAAGTTAATAAATTTAAATATGTAATTCCTAATCAATATAAGCGTTTGCAACTAATATTAAGTATAAATAGCCTTCCACGGTTTGTTATGTGGAGGGTTTGTTTCATTGTATAGGCCATAAAATAATAATTGTGTTGAATGGAATGAAAAAGCGGGACAAACATATAATGCAATGATTACAACTTGCAACTAGATTTGAGCCAAGACAACTTGAGTACTTGTTAAAGGAGAGGTTAACATGACACATTTTGAAATAATGGCGCAGAAAAGGCAGACGAGTATATTTGAATACATTCTAATTGGACCAAATAGCAAACGTAATAACGGCTTTGAGGAAGGCGACTATGTGAAGATTCGATTTTATACAGATGAATTTGATTTCATCTACAATTGCCATCCACAGTTATTAGAAGAAGGAATTATCATCGAAAAGCAACATGATTTTTACAAAGTGAAATTTGCTAATGGAAACTTTGTTGACGTGCCAGGGGAGAAATTAACTTTAGCCTAAAGGGGACTCATATATGAACATTTTAAAGTGGATTGATGAATATTTGTTTGGTACAGCTGAAGAACAAAATGAGTTTGAGCAGAGAGAAAAACTGTGGTATTACTTACCGATTTTATTTGCAATTGTCGTGTTATTATCAGTGTACGTATTTATCATTTGAAATCCGAAGTGTACATGAAATGTTGATACATAAGGCTCCTTGTATGTCCTCCTGTGATGTCAAAGGGTTCAGAAAGATGAAGTTTAAATCAATGTGCTTCAAATCCTTATTATAGGGTTTGAGGTATTTTTTTGGAGATATCTAAAAGCTCTCAGCGTAAGTGAGTTGAACAACTATCCACATGCACATTTTTCGATGCGTCTAATAGCACTGTACAAAACTTCACCGATCACGAAGAGCCATCAAAATTTTCTCTATTCTTCTAAAGATTACGGATTTTTATTGACACGGGGAATAAAAAGTGTAAAATTACACTAAATAAGAAAAAGTTCCTTTATTGTGTGATTTCGAAAATAGGAATCCTTTTCGAAGATAATACGTGAAGAAACGATTATACAAATGAAGAGGAGGAATTTGATGAAGTATGTATGGTTTGTTATTTCAATTATTCCAATGCCATTTTTTTTAAACTACATTGACATTGCGAAACCCCAATCGTATTTACCATTCATAACTTTAATTTTTTACATAGTAATGACTGGATACTTATCTATAAAGATAAAACCAATCTTGATGTTGATGACCGCAATAATTTCAACCTTAATTTCACTCATTGTGGCACCTATCTACTTAATACCTCCAAATGAATCGTGGTTTAATCCATTCACGATGAACACGGCGATTATCATTTCAGGAATTTTTATTTTTATAGTCCAGCTTATTGTACGCGCAATTATGAAAAAATTTGTATAGTTTTCCTTAGGTTGATTGCATTGTTAGCGAATGGACTGATTTTCATTGTTTGGTATTTACCGAAATAAGAAAACAAAAAGCACAGATTCCAATGATTAAATGGAATCTGTGCTTTTTTTATTTGCCGATTAATAACCAACCGTATTTATTTTTACTAACAAAATGCGTAAAAATCCAACTAATTGCTGTTACGATAATCGCCGTAATAATTTGCCATGAATGGAATAATAACGGGGTTGTACCCGGTAATAGCTCTCGAGCAAAGAATAAGAAAAATGGGTGGAATAAATAAATTCCAAATGACATAATCGCCAATCGATTTAAGAAATGACTTAACGCAGGATTATTGACGGCCATAACCATTTTACCGAGCCAAATCATCATTAAGCCACCTGTTAAACCAAGGGCAGTATAGAATCCGTCTAAAATAAGCGTTCGGTAATCTGAAGGTGGTAACCAGTTGCTTAATGTATTCATTTTAATCGAAATGTCTGAATAAATGAGCAGAATTGCTGAAACTAAAAAGGTAACAACAATCAATACCGATAGTAGTTTCTTTGAATTATGCCAAATTTCATCTAAGCGTGCATAATGGAAGCCGATTGCAGCCCCTGTGACAAAGAATGAAAAATACGATAAAAAGTATGAGCCACGTGATTCAACGCCAAAATATACTCTATTTAAGTAATACCAAGCAAATTGGATGAAAATAGAACCGATTAACGCAGGTAAGACTTTCACATTGAACTTTTTGAACACATATAAAATGAACGGAAATACAAGATAAAATTGAATCAGCACAAACATAAAGTAAAGATGCATATAAATTTTACCTGTAAAAAGCTGTTGTACAAAAGTTTTAATCGCTACGACTAAAGTGTAATCATAATAGACAAACCATTTTCCTAAGAAGTAGAAAATCGAAATCGAAATATACGGTAAAATGATATATTTTAATCGTTTCACATAAAAGGCTTTAATGGTTCCTGCATTGAAGTCTTTGTTACGATAGCTATATAAGAGAACAAGACCACTTAGGAAAAAGAATACGGGTACACCAAGCTTGCCAATCGTATTGAATGATGAATAAAAGTAAAACATGTCAGAACTTACTGGCATCTCGCCAAGTCCTGTAGAACTAAAATGGACGAACAGTACCGCAAACATGGCAAATGCCCGTGCAAATTGAACTTCTTCTAATTTACGTTTCATAAAAATATCGCTTCCAATTTATAAATTTTTAGATTTATATCGATACAATGATAACTAAATTGCATCAATTAAGCAATTAAATACCTAAATAAGATAATTATACTATAAAAAGGCTAAGTTGAATTAAATGCAGTTTACTTGTAAAAATATGTAATTAAGGGTTATATTTCAAATAGAACATTAAAAACAGTGAGGGGTTATTAAGTATGAAGAATCGACTTTTTTTAGCATTGGCAAGTGTCACGATCTTTGCAGTAGCTGCATGTGGAGAGACAGCAACGCCAGAAAGTGGTACGAAAGATGAATCGGATTTAACATTACAACAAGTGTTTGATAAAGCAATTGAACGTCAGCAAAGTTTAAAAAACGTCCATGCAGTAGTTGAAATGCAGCAAATGTCTGAAATGCTAATGGAAGAACAAGTGATACAAATGACGTATGCTTCTAATTTTGATATGGATATAAGTCAAGCTCCTGTAGCAATGTATATAAATGGTACAGTGGAGATGAATGTGGGAGAGGGAAATATGGATGTTCCACTAGAAATGTATATGACTGAACAAGAGGGATTATATATGTTGAATAGTGATACAGATGAATGGATAAAGTTACCGCAAGAACAACAAGATCAAATGCTGAAACAAACAGCGTCTCAAGCTGATGCATCACAGCAACTTGAACAATTAAAACAATTTGTAAATGATTTTACATTTGAACAAGATGATGAAAATTATAAGCTAACATTAAAAATTGAAGGAGAAGGCTTAAAGAAATTTATTTTATCTCAATTAAACTCTGGCATAGTGGAAACAACACAATTAGATGAAGAAGTGATATCGAATTTGTCGTTCGAGGAATCAAAATATGAATTTATCATTACAAAAGATACATTTGATATGAAAAAGATTGATATAGATTTAACAATGTTCATCGATATGGAAGGTCAAAAATCAAAATTTGTAAACGACGTAATAATGAGCTATTCGAAATTTGATAAAGTCGGTATGATTACCATTCCAAAAGAAGTAATCAATAAAGCCATTACTCAATAAAAGCCGAAATATAGCAGGGATTGTAAAGTTTTATTCTCACAATTTCTGCTTTTTTCTATTGTTCCGGAAACCTTATAAAAAAATTGGCGTCTGTCCTTTTCTATCGCTTCTTAAACTGCTATTATTGGTATAGTGTGAAATCAGTTAGTGTAAATATGAGAGTGGTGAAAATTTATGGATGAACAGAAAAAAGATGGAGAACAAAAAGCAGTAACAGAGCAACAAGTAAAACCGGAAAAACCGGCCGGAAAGTATTTACGTATTAAACCATTTGCGTTAATCATGTTATTTTTCTTCACAGTTTTAGTAACAGCTGGATTAACGATTTTTGCGTTAACATTTGGTGACCAAAAAGCAGTTGAAGTCAAAGTGCCAAGCGAACGTTCGGAATTCAAAAAACTTTATGAAGCTTATGATGCACTGCAATCTAAATATTATGAAGATGTAAATGAAGAAGAAGTCGTAAATGGCGCTATCAACGGCATGTTTGATGCTTTAGGTGACCCGTACTCAGATTTTATGAACAAAGAAGAAGCCACTTCATTTAATGAAAGCTTATCTTCAAGTTTCCAAGGAATTGGGGCCGAAATTCAAGAACGTAACGGTTATATTACGATTGTTTCACCGATTAAAAACACTCCAGCCGAAAAAGCAGGGTTACAACCTAAAGATATGGTGCTTGAAGTAGATGGAAAAAGTGTTAAAGGAATGAGTTCTACAGAAGCAGTACTATTAATCCGCGGCCAAAAAGGTACAAAAGTCACATTAACGATTCAACGTGGCGATGCTGAGCCTATGGAAGTGACACTCGTTCGCGATGATATTCCAGTCGAAACGGTTTACGGTGATATCGATGAAAATGGAATTGCCCATTTCCAAATCACTTCATTTAGCGAAGATACAGCAACAGAACTGAAAGAACAATTAGCTGAATATGAAAAGCAAGGTATGAAAGGGATCGTACTTGATGTACGTCAAAACCCAGGTGGCTTCTTAAAAGCAGCAATTGATATTTCTAACTTGTTCGTAACAGAGGGTAAAACCATTGTTCAAATTCAAGAACGTGACCAAAATCCACAGTTAGTCGTAGCAGAAGGCGGTAAAAAATACACGTTACCAGTTACAGTATTAATCGATGAAGGTAGTGCTTCTGCCTCTGAAATTTTAGCTGGAGCATTAAAAGAATCAGTTGGTGCTAAATTAATTGGTTTAACTTCATTTGGTAAAGGCACAATGCAAGAAGTGTTGTATATGGAAGACGGTGCAAACTTAAAATTCACAACTGGTAAATGGTTAACACCAGATGGAAATTGGATTAATGAAAAAGGGATTAAGCCAGACGTAGAAGTTCCTTATCCTGATTATGCGTCTTTACCTTATATTGATCCTTCTCAAGAATACAAAGTTGGTGCTACAAATGTTGTGATTGAATCTGCTGAGCGAATTCTAGAAGTGTTAGGTTATACAACAGGTGAAATCGACCAAACATTTGATGAAAAATCGGTGGAAGCTTTACAACAATTCCAAGCTGATAATGGATTAGAAGCAAACGGAATTTTAACAGGCGAAACTACTTATTCATTGCTTGAAAAAGTGAACGAAAAGCTTAAAACAGATGATCCACAAATTGTAAAAGCAAAAGAATTATTAGGTGCTGCAAACTAAGTTCCTAGCAAAGAATAAAATAAACTGGGCTGGTAGCATGTGCATCATACATGTTACCAGCCCATTATTATAGGACGTGAAGATATGAAAGATGTATATTTATTTAGTGGATTTTTAGGTAGCGGTAAAACATCTATGCTAACAGATGTAATTCGCCAATTAAAAGAACAAGGTATCAAACCTGCAGTCATCATGAATGAACTAGGGAAATTACCATTTGACTCGCAAGCAGTAGAAGATGATGTACCATTAAAAGAAATGCTAGATGGCTGTATTTGTTGTAGTGGTGCAGAAAAGACAGAAGCACAAATTCAGTCATTACTATTTGACCAAGAGTTTGATGTATTAATTATTGAAACAACTGGTGCGGCACACCCCGTAGAAGCATTAGATGCCGTTTATTCACCAATTTTCGCGGACAAGTTAAATATTAAAGGGATTGTCACTGTGGCCGATAGTAAGCTTTGGCTTGACCGTGCAACATTAACACCGCAAGTACGTTCACTCTTTATGGAACAAATTCGCCACGCACATTTATTACTTGCCAATAAAACGGATCTTTTAACAGAGTCTGAACAAGCACAAGTGGTATTTGAACTACAAGGTTTTAATAAAAACGCTTTTATTTTACAAACGACAAATGGTCGAGTGCCACTTAAACTATTACAAAATATGCAGTCTACAGCACGAATTGCAAAAGAGGATATCGTTTCAGCACGTATCGGCAAAAGCTTTAACTTAGGTTCACGTTTAGTTGAGTTCAACACTAGCTTCACGCAAGATCAGTTTGAAGATTGGGTGCGTTCTTTACCTGAAACGGTCTATCGTATGAAGGGCTATGTGCCAATAGAAGGTGTAAAAAATCCGATGCTATTCCAATATGCATATGGAATGGTACAATGGCTACCGGAATTTGTGAAAATGCCACCAAACTTAGTCATCATTGGTGAAAATATTAGCGAAGTGCAAGTTATTGGGGATACAAAATAAATCGTCAATAGCTTTTCAGATGTAATACTTACGTCCATTGGATAAATTTTCACAAAAATAAAGCACATAAATGCGGAAAACTAGGCTTATAGATTGGTAGTTGGACAACTTACCAATTTATAGGCCATTTTTATGTGAAAAAGTAATTTACGATAATAGCACGAAAGGAGGCGTACAAAATGAAAAAAATCTTTACAACATTTTGTGCAGGTGTACTTTTGGTAACATTAACACCATTTGCTAAGGCAGAGGCGGCAACTAATGATAAAGGAATTGAGCAATACGTAATTTGCGATAATTCACTTTTAAATTGGAATGATATGATTAAAAATGTGAACGTGGATTCGTTTAAATGGATTAAAAATGATTCAGTGAAAGCAAATAACGAGGGAACTTCAGAAAAAGAAGCTGTTCAACAACCAGTAAAAAAACAAGAAGTTAAAACAGAACAAAACGAGGCTAAGCCCGTTGAAAATAAAGCACCAATAACAGAAGTAACAACAAAAACAGAAGCGCAACCAAAAGTAGAAACACCGAAACAACAGGCTCCAGCTGTAGAGCAACCAAAAGAAGAAGTAAAATCTAACGCTACAACCACTTCTAATGATATCGATGTCATTGAAGCAAAAGTTGTTGAATTAACAAATGCAGAACGTGCAAAACACGGATTAAAAGCATTAGTAATAGATAAGCCTTTAATGGCAGCCGCAAGAGAAAAATCACAAGATATGAAGAACAATAATTATTTTTCACATACTTCTCCAACATTCGGTAGTCCGTTTGATCGCATGAAAGCACTTGGGATAGCGTATCAATCAGCAGGTGAAAACATTGCAAAAGGACAACAGACACCAGAGCAAGTCGTTGAAGCTTGGATGAATTCTGAAGGACACCGTGCCAATATTTTAGATGCAAAATTTACACATATTGGTGTAGGTTACGTTAAGGACGGTCATATTTGGACGCAACAATTTATTAAAAAATAATGAAATTGGACACTACCTATTAGGTAGTGTTTTTTCTTGGTTAATTGATAGTAAGAATTTTATTTATATAATAATTTTCTGATAAATAATTTTTGGGAATAAAGGTACTAAATATGGACTAATTCATACTTTTGCAAGGAAAGTATTTTTTAAACGCATGGAAATATGCTACAATTAAGTTCGATAATTATTACTGTTTGATTGAGAACCATGCTTTTTGTATCAGTAAACAGTTTGAACATTAAATTAAAATAGCAACTTCATTCTTATAAAATTATATTGATAAAATAGAATTTTCATCCGAACTTATGCATAGTTTGTGCAATACTTTGAAACATTTCATGAATGAATAATAATAAGCATAAAATGGAGTAAGGAAAAATGTCTGTGTTAGGAGAAAGATATGAATAATAAATCAATAATTTTAACAGGTGGGGGTACGGCTGGTCACGTTTCTTTAAATGAAGCAATCATCCCATCTTTAATCGAAGCAGGATACAATGTACATTATATCGGTTCAAAAGACGGGATTGAAAAAGAGTTAATTGGAAATGCGTTCCCTGATTTACCGTACCATACTATTTCGAGTGGGAAATTACGTCGCTACTTCTCTATGAAAAACTTTTCAGATCCATTTAAAGTGTTAGCAGGAGTCGGGCAAGCACTATCAATTATTAATAAAGTAAAACCAACTGTTATTTTTTCAAAAGGCGGGTTCGTATCAGTGCCTGTTGTAGTGGCAGCAAAATTAGCGAACATCCCAGTCGTTGTTCATGAGTCGGATGTAACACCTGGTTTAGCAAATAAAATTGCCTTGCCTTTTGCATCCCATATTTTTACCGTATTTAAAGAAACGCTTAAGCACTTACCGAGTGACAAATCGACAAATACCGGTTCAATTATTCGTCAACAGTTATTCGAAGGAAATAAACAACGTGGATTAGCATACTGTGGATTTACTGATGAAAAGAAAGTGTTATTAGTAATGGGTGGGAGTTTGGGTTCAGTCGTAATTAATGATGCATTACGTGGAAATTTACCAGCATTACTTAAAAAGTATCAAATTATTCATTTATGCGGTAAAGGAAACGCAGATGCTAAATTAACTGATTTAGAAGGATATAAGCAATTTGAATATGTAACAACAGAATTACCAGATTTATTATATGCCGCTGATTTAATCGTGTCACGTGCGGGTTCAAACTCAATTTTTGAATTTTTAGCGCTGCATAAACCGATGTTATTAATTCCGCTATCAGCAGCAAAAAGTCGTGGGGATCAAATTTTAAATGCACGTTTATTTAAAAATCAAGGCTACGCACATGTACTTGATGAAGATACGATGACAAAAGATTCTTTTTTACAAGCTATTGAACAATTAACTGTGAATGCAGAGGATATGATTGACCGTATGTTTGACGTAGAACAACCAAAAACACCTGAAGAAATGGTGTCATTAATTACACAATACGAAAAATAAATATAGTAAAGAAGGCTACTTAAAGAGTTTATTACTTTTTAAGTAGCCTTCTTTTTTATAATGAAAAAACCACCCATACTTTTATAAGTAGGGTGGCAATTAATTACATTGCTTGTTCTTCTTCTTCGTTTTGCGTGTTTGCAGTAGTTAAGTAGAACAAATCTTTTGGTATTTTGAATAGGTGGAATTTTGTTTCACCTTGATTAATTTGTTCATATAAACTTGGATTTGATAATTGAGCATCTACTACATAAGGTAGCTTTAATGCAGCAGCTTGTGAACGGGCATTTTCCTGCCGAATACGTAAAAATACGGTATGGAAATCATGTTCGAAAAATAACTCGTTTAAAAATGCTAATTTTGCTTTTTGATTATATCCGAAACCTTGAAATGGTTTTCCAAGCCATGTACCTAAAAAACCAGCACCGTCTTGAATATCGAAAATGCTAATTGTTCCAATTGGGGCACCCCATTCATCAACAATTGTGCGTGAAATCGTTAAACCGTTCATTTCTTCTTCAATTAATTGTTTTGTCATAAATAAATACTCTTCAGCAGAAGTAGCTTTATGGCGAACATATGGAAATACAGAAGGGTGACGTAATAATTCATATAACTCTGCAGTCTCATGTAATTCTCTTTGTTTTAACATGGGGAACGCCTCCTTTTAAGAAGAAAAATGGTAGAGCCTACTATAAAGAATAAATGGGTTGTGTAGTAATCCAAAGATGATTATTTTCTTTATCACAGGGAGTCATTTCGAACTTGATTCAACCTAAAAGAATTTGACGTTAAACTATTGTAAATAAGTCTTGAGTCTCGCTCTAATCTAGACATTGAAATACAATATCGAAATAAGATTAATATCTACATTTTATTATAATATATTCTATTCGTGCAACTTTCAAGCTCGAAAATACAATTTTTTTCTAAAAATATATCATTATATTCTGAAAATTTATAATATTCATTGTATGGTTGAATCGTATGTTTTGAAAAGCGTATAATATAGGAATATATGAAAGTGGGAGGTACTGTAATGTACTATCAATTATTAAAAGTACATGGTTCGGGCAATACATTTTATTTATACGACTCATTATATGAAAAAGAGCTTGATTGGGTTCAATTAACAAAATGGTTATGCAATAAAGAGAATGAAAACGGTGCAGATGGGTTACTTCTTGTTTTACCATCAGAAAAAGCTGATGCAAAAATGCGAGTTATAAATGCAGATGGTTCTGAAGCGTCCATGTGCGGCAATGGATTACGCTGTGTAGCTCGTTATATTTGTGAGAAGAAAAATTTAAATGAAGCAATTATTGAAACCATGTATGCACATTTACATGTAAAAAAAGAACACGCCATTTTCGAGCAACTTCCAACATATGCCGTACAAATTTCACCAGTTTCCTTTGATCTACATAGTTTACCCATGCAATTTGAAAATAAAACGGCCATTCAAAATGAGATTCTTCCGGTTTTTTCTTCTGATATTCGGTTTACTGCAGTGTCCGTACCAAATCCGCATTTAATAGGAATTGTTGAGAAAAATTATATTCAAGATTCTTCACATCAACAAAAATTAGCTTCCTACTTAAATGGGAAAAATGATTATTTCCCCGACGGTGTTAATGTTAGTTATGTATACCCAATCTCAGACGATGAAATATTTGTTCGAACGTATGAACGTGGTGTCGGATTTACGAATGCATGTGGGACCGCAATGACAGCTTCGGCATTGATTGCGAAAAAAAATAACTACGTAAAAACCGAAGAAGTAATTGTTTACAATCCAGGTGGCTTTGTAAAATGCCATGTATCTATGCAAAATGACACCTACAATCTATCACTAATAGGGAACGCAACTGAAATAGGAATTTGGAATTTAGAAGTAAAAAATGGAAATTTCAGTCTTTTGAATTGTAATCTCACAAAAGAGCATGTACAATATGAAAAATGTAATATATTTGTAAATAAAAAAATAGGTAATCTTAATTAGTAATAAAGTATTTGGGGGGATTATGATGGATTTGGTTTATTCAGTTGAGGAGCTCAACCTTTTATTTGCCAATAGCCGAGATGCAGTATTTTTGATGAAAAAGCTTGACGGTGATTATCAGTATGAATACTTAAATGAGGCAGCTATTAAACTGATTGACATGAATCCAATTGGAAAATGTGTTTTACAAGTGATCCCCCCTCATTTAACAAAAAACATTCTTCATTATTATAATTTAGCGATAGAACGACATGAGCAAGTTGAATTTGAAGACTTTACGTATGCAAAATTCGAAGTACGGAAACAAAATACAGCAGTCATTCCAGTTAAACAAGGGAATGTCGACTTTATTTTGGCTATTACAAGAGAAGTTCCAGTCGGTCGAGAAATGGAAGATAAATATTTATTTATGCGTTCAGTTTTCTTCAAAACATTTTTATCAACAATTTTAGTGTCTACCAATCTACAACTTTTAGAGGCTAATCCAAAATTTGCGGAAGATTTTAATATTCATTTAGATAATATCCAAGGTAAAAATTTCTTTGACTTACCATTTATTGATCAGCAAAGTGTTGAAAATTTAAAAGAATATTTAGTTCTTGCTCAAAATGGAGAAAATGTAACTTCTAAAATGCTGCATTTTATCGATAAGGAAAATAAAAGGCGCTGCTATACGGCAACATTTTCTTCCTTAACAAGTAATGGTGAACCAATCGCGGTTTTTATTATTTTACAAGAAATTACGGACTTTATTAAACAGGGAGAAGCCTTACGTACTGTATCTCATGGATTAGAAACATTAAAAAATGCGATTAGCACAGCAGCAGATGTAATTTTTACGGACACTGATGGTATCATTACAGACGTCAATGAACGCGTTGCCGATAATACAGGCTATTCTCGAGATGAAATTATAGGCAATACCCATAATCTATTCAACTCAGGGTACCACCCACCTGAATTCTTCGGAAAACTATGGGAAACTGTGAAATCGGGTGAAATTTGGCGCGATGAAGTATGTAATCGAAAAAAAAATGGAGAATTGTATTGGGTAGATTCTACAATTATTCCAATCTTTAATGAACAAAGCACTATCGAGCAATTTTTGATCTTACAATATAATATTTCGTCGAAGAAACAGTTAATGTCGGAGCTATATAAAATTGAAAGCACATTCCGAGCGATTACCGAAAATACAAATGACTTTATTATAGTAGCGAACCGTTATGGTGAAATTAAGTACGCTTCACCATCTTATATTCGAAAACTTGGCTATCATGAAGACGAACTGTTAGGCCAAAGATACGAACGGTTGTTAACATCGGGAAGTTTAGCTGCTTGGAAAAGGGAAATGTCACAAATCAGCTTAAGTGGGATGTTAGAAAATACAATTGAATTGCAATTGGTCACGAAAGATGATGATTGGATTTGGACAGAAGGAAATTATACAATTACATTAGATATGGATCAAAAGGAAGTATTCGAAATTGTTATGGTATCACGTGAAATTACAGAACGTAAACAACTTGAAGACAAATTAACTTATTTGGCGTATCACGATAGCTTAACACATTTAGCAAACCGCAGATTGCTTATTAAAGAATTCCCAGGAATTATCGAAAAAGCCCAAGAAAAAAATGAAGCCGTTGCGCTATTTTATTTGGATGGTGACAATTTCAAACAAGTGAATGATGTGTACGGTCATGATGTGGGGGATGAATTTTTAAGAGAATTTGGTCAAGCTTTAGTAAATAGTGTTCGCGAAAGAGATATGGTCATTCGTTTAGGTGGCGATGAGTTTTTAATTGTTATCACGGGTCTTTCTAGTATGGAAGATGCACGAGTTATTCAAATCGAACATATTATCGAGCGCATTCGCGAACAGTTAAAAGAAGGTTTTAGGGTTCGAAATTTGCATTTTTCACCAACGACTTCCATTGGTATTTCGGTATTTCCACAACATAGTGAATTATTAGAGGAACTAATTGATTTAGCAGACCGTGCACTGTACCAATCAAAACAAATTTCAAAAAACAATTACCGTATTTGTGATACAAATAGCATCAATTAATGACAAAAAGGGGGTATCCAATCGATGGATAGCCTCTTTTTTATGCATAAGTTAGAAAGAGTGCATACATGTGCTACGTTACAATTAGCGTGTTAAACTAATAAAAGTGTAATTAAAACTGGAATAAAGAGGGAACGTTATGGAACAAAAAATATTAATCATTGAAGACGAGAAAAATATTTCGAGATTTTTAGAGTTGGAACTAAAACACGAACAGTTTGAAACAATCGTTGCATATGATGGAAGAATGGGACTGGAGTTAGCAACATCACAAAATTTTGATTGTATTCTGCTAGATGTCATGCTACCTGAATTGAACGGTATTGAAGTATGTAGGCGCATCCGTAAAGTTAGTGATGTACCCATTATACTGTTAACAGCTCGTGATGCGATAATGGACCGAGTTGCTGGACTAGATGCAGGTGCAGATGATTACATTGTGAAGCCATTTGCTATCGAAGAATTGTTAGCAAGAATTCGGTCGATTTTAAGAAGAATTCAACCAATGCAAACTAAAGCGAAACAATTGCAAGTAAGGGATTTATTAATTGATCCGCAAGCATATGAAGTGTATTTTAATGGAGGAAAATTAGAGTTAACCCGAAAAGAATATGACTTATTAAAGTTACTAGTCGAAAATTCAAACCGTGTATGTACTCGTGAACTTATATTAGAAAGTATCTGGGGCTTCGAAAGTGAAGTGGAGACGAATGTAGTAGATGTGTATATTCGTCATTTGCGCACGAAATTGCAAACAGAAGATCAACCATATATTGAAACGGTACGTGGTGTTGGATATGTGGTGAGAGGATGAAAAGATTAGGTCTAGCTTTAAAAAAACGCTCACTAAAATCAAAATGGACGATGACAGTCGGCATTACGATTTTTATTAGCTATGCAATGATTTCAATCATCCTTTATATAGCACTTCAAACATGGCTCATTCATAATGAAGAAAAAAATGCAGAACGAACGGTGGATGATTTGACGAGCTTTTTTGAAGCACAGGGAAATGCTGTTACCATACAGAATTTGCAAAATAACAATGCGCTTATGAAAGCTATTTTGACGCAGGAGCAAACAGTTCGTATTTTTAACCATGATGGAATCGAAGTGATTCGAATAAATGATGTGAATGATGCCGCAGCATTCCCTGAAGCGCTAGATAATGATTCTTCTACTATTATTACGAAAGAGCAAATAAATGGGGCAGATGCTTTTGTCTTACATCAACTCGTACAAATCGGGCCGTTTCAAGGTGTTTTACAATTAATTCATCCTTTAACAACATTTCAGTCGATGATGAAGTACATTTTAACAACATTTTTTATCGTTGGAGTAGGTGCATTACTTTTTTCGGTTTCAATTAGTTATTATTTGGCAAACTTATTAATGAAGCCTTTAGAACATCTGCGTGATGCCATGCACATTGTGCGTGATCAAGGCTTTAACGCACAGCCAAAGTTTAATTATGAGGCAGATGATGAAGTAGGTGATCTATTTAGAATGTATCATTCTTTAATGAATGAGCTTGAAATTTCATTCACTAAGCAACGCCAATTTGTAGCCGATGCATCACATGAGTTACGGACACCAATTCAAGTTATTGAGGGTCATTTATCTTTATTAAAACGTTGGGGAAAAGATGACCCAGAAGTGTTAGCTGAATCACTCGATACATCCCTAGAAGAAATTACGAGAATGAAAAAAATGATTGAGGAATTATTGCAACTCGCACGTAATGAGGAAGTTGATAAAGATGCAGAAGCGGATATTGAAAAGGTCTATAGGAATGTTAGAGAAGAATTATTACAGCTTGTTCCAAATGCAAAAATAGAAATGACTGTAACTGGTCAGAGACAGCTTGCTGCAATTACAGAACATGCGTTAGAACAAATCTTTAGGAATATTATGAGTAATGGGTTACGCTATACAAGAGATGAGCCGTTTATCCATTTGGAAATTTACTATTCGGAACAAACAATTTCTGTCACAATACAAGATCATGGCATTGGTATATCAGAAAAACAATTACCATTGATTTTTGAACGTTTCTATCGAGTAGAAGAATCACGTACAAAAGAAGTATCTGGAACAGGTCTAGGGTTAAGTATTACAAAAATGCTAACCGATAAATATAAAATAGAGATGAATGTAGAAAGTGAATTGAACACAGGAACACTATTTAAACTTAAATTCCCTGTTAAAAAAGAACATTTCTAGTTAATCTCATTTAAATTTTAATTGTTCAAGAAAAAATATGCTTATTTTGCATAAAAGAGTTGTATTTTTTGTGAGGAGTAGTAAGATTGAGATGGAAAAAATGTTCTTCTACACTAGATGAATAAGTACTTCTCGTCTTGTCGAAGAATGATAAACTATTATCTGATTTATTTAGAAAACTTATCGGAACAGCCATAAGGCAAAATTTGGAGGTTATTTTCATGTCGAACAATGTATTACCTGCAGGTTCCCCATGGTCAGCATTTTCTGGTCCTAACTTAGGTTATGTATTAGAACAATATGACTTATTCCTGCAATCTCCTGAAGAAGTAGAACCTGAATTAGTGGAATTATTCCAAGCATACGGAGGTCCTGTATTTGTAGATGGCCAAGCGCCAGTACAAACAAGTGCAGCAGTAGCTGGATCTGGAGACTACAAAAAAGTATTAGCAGCAGTAAAATTAGCAGATGCCATTCGTGAATATGGTCACTTAGCTGCGGATTTATATCCATTAAAAAATCGTAAACTTGATAGTTCTCGCATTGAAGAAAGCGTATTCAACCTAACTGCTAATGATTTAGCAGCTATTCCTGCGTCTGTATTCTTTACAAATGTGCCTACTGGCGTAACAAATGGTAAAGAAGCTATTGATTACTTAAAATCAATTTATACAGACAAAGTAGGGGTAGAAGTTAGCCACTTACAAAATGCTGAAGAACGTGCATGGATTGAAGCACAAGTGGAAGCAGGAGCTTTCAAACAAGCATTATCAATTGACGCTAAAAAAGCTGTTTTAGAACGCTTAACTCGCATTGAAAACTTTGAAAAATTCATTCACAAAACGTTTGTTGGTCAAAAACGTTTCTCTGGTGAAGGTTTAGATACACAAGTAATCTTACTTGATGAAATTATTAATTCATCTGAAGCTAAAGGTGTTAAAGACGTACGTATCGGAATGGCCCACCGTGGTCGCTTAAACGTATTAACACATGTTTTAAATAAACCATATGACATGATGTTCTCTGACTTTGCACACGTTTCTAACGATTTATTCTTCCCTGAAGATGGACGTTTAGAAATTACAAAAGGGTGGACTGGCGACGTTAAATACCACATGGGTGCTGCTTATACTCGTGAATCTGGTTTAAACGTTAAACTAGCTTATAACCCATCTCACTTAGAAGTTGGTAATCCAATCGTTTTAGGTGCAGCTCGTGCAGCTCAAGACGATACATCTAAACCTGGCTTTGCAACAAATGATCCTTCTAAAGCATTCGGTATTTTATTACACGGTGACGCAGCATTTGCTGGTCAAGGTATTGTTACAGAAGGCTTCAACTTTGCAAAAACAAAAGGTTTCTCAACTGGTGGTACAGTTCAAATCATCGCTAATAACATGATTGGTTTCACAACTGAATTAGCAGATTCTCGTTCATCAAATTACGCATCTGACCCTGCAAAAGGTTATGATATTCCTGTAATTCACGTAAACGCAGATAGCCCAGAAACAGTGGCAGCTGTTGGTCGTTTCGTAGCAGAATACCGTGAAAAATTCAAAAAAGACATCGTAATCGATCTTATCGGTTATCGTCGTTATGGTCACAATGAAACTGATGACCCAACAGTTACAAACCCTGAAACATACAAGTTAGTAGCTAAACATGAGCCAATCCGTGCGTTATACGGCGCAGAATTAGCTGCAGCAAATGTTCTATCTGCTGAGGAAGTAAAAGCATTAGATACAAAAATCTATGCGGAAATGCAAGCTGCTTACGATCACGTAAAAGCAATGGCAGAAAAAGACGAGCACAAAACGATTGTTATGCCAGATGAATTAAAAGTTAATTTCCCTGAAATCGACACTACTGTTGATGCAGATCGTTTAGCAAAAGTGAACGAAGACTTATTAGTATTTGCTGATGGCTTCGAACCACAGAAAAAATTAGGTAAAATTTTAGAAAAACGTCGTGATGCATTTGCAACTGCGAAAATTGACTGGGGTCATGCAGAAACTTTAGCATACGCTACAATTACGCAAGATGGCACACCAGTTCGTTTTACTGGTCAAGATGCACAACGTGGTACTTTCTCACAACGTCACTTAGTATTACATGACAAAAACAATGGTGCTGAATTCACACCTTTACACCACGTAGATGGCGCGAAAGCTTCATTCACAGTTTACAACTCTCCACTTACAGAAGCAGGGGTTGTAGGGTATGAATATGGTTACAACTTAGAAAACGAAAACGTATTATCTGTATGGGAAGCACAATTCGGTGACTTCTCGAACATGGCACAAGTGATGTTCGATAACTTCATCTCAAGTGCTCGTTCTAAATGGGGTCAAAAATCTGGTTTCGTTATCCTTTTACCACATGGTTATGAAGGTCAAGGTCCAGAGCACTCATCTAGCCGTATGGAACGTTACTTACAATTATCAGCTGAAAACAACTGGTTCGTAGCAAACTGTTCAAACGCAGGTAACTACTACCACTTATTACAAGTCGGATCGTAGCCATGTCGTTCTGTGAGCCAAGGAGTTGTTT
>JAZUES010000092.1:0-4976 GCA_045640265.1 Solibacillus sp. | reverse complement strand
CACAGTAGTAGATCCACCAAGTGTTGTTTCAACGCATTTAACTGAAATTATTCGTGCAAATGCGCATGAGTTATTAGGTCGTCAAGAAACGAAACAATTAATCGATCACTTACGAGAAACACATGCGATTTTAGTAGACGACTTAATACCAACGCCATTATCTATTGGTGAAGTTCAAAAAGTATTGTCGAAATTATTACGCGAAAATGTATCTGTACGTAATTTACCGATTATATTCGAAACTTTGGCTGACTATGCAAAATTGACAAGTGATACCGATATTTTAACAGAATATGTAAGACAAGCATTAGCACGTCAAATTACAACACAATTTGTTGGTGGACAGTCAACACTGAAGGTTATTACAGTTTCCGGAAAAATTGAAAAAATGATTGCAGATAGTATTCAACAAACTGATCACGGAAACTATTTAGCGATGGATCCACAAGAATCACAATTCGTAATAGAAGCGATTGCTAAAGAAGTAGAACGTGTCTCTTATATGGAACAATCTCCAATTATATTATGCTCACCAGGTGTGCGTCTATACTTAAGACAATTAACGGAACGCTATTTCCCTCAAGTTCCAATTCTTTCGTATAACGAATTGGATGCAGCAGTAGAAATTCAAAGTGTAGGGGTGGTGAATGTTGAATGAAGATGAAAAAATACAAGGCACCTTCCATAGCTGAAGCGATGAAGCTTGTTCGTGCGGATTTAGGTGACGATGCCGTTATTTTAAATTCAAAGGTTGTTGTAACAAAAAAGTTTTTTGGATTAGTTAGAAACAAAAGCTATGAAGTTGTAGCAGGGGTTGATCGAGTGGAAAAAAAGCCTTCATTACCATCTTTTCAAGACATTCCATCAATTTCTACAACAAAAAATAGAGAACCAATTAATATCCGAAATCAACAAATGAATCAACCTGTGGAACCGATAATAGTTCCACAGGCTGAGCCATCCGATACCTTAGTAAAGGAAATTGCTGATTTAAAATTGATGATGCAGGCAATGCAACGTATGTCGACACAATCTCAATATCCAGATGAACTCTTACCATTTGTCGATTCTTTAAAACAGCAGGAACTTGGCGAGGAGCTTATCACGGCAATTAGTGATGAGCTTTTTGTGCATTTTAAAAATGAGAGCCATCCACTACAATGGCTAGACATGCAAAAAATCGCAAAAAATTATTTAAAAAATCAATTAAAAGATTTACCCATCGATGGTTTATCGTATGAAAAAAAGTATATTAATGTACTTGGTCCAACTGGAGTGGGTAAAACAACAACTATTGCAAAAATGGCAGCTAGATCTGTACTCGAAAAGAAAAAGAAAATCGGTTTTATTACTACAGATACCTATCGTATTGCCGCGATTGAGCAATTAAAAACATACGCGGCTCTTTTACAAGCACCTGTAGAAATTGTATATAGTGCTAAAGACTATGAAGATGCGATTAAAAAGCTTGCTCATTTAGATTTAATCTTTATTGATACAGCAGGACGTAACTATAAAGAAGCAAAATATGTTGAGGATTTACAAGGATTAATTAACTTTAATGAAGACGTAGAATCTTATTTAGTATTAGCTTTGACAGCTAAGCAAAAAGACTTAGAATCGATTATTGAACAATTTAAGAAATTAAAAATTGAAAAATTCATCTTTACGAAGCTCGATGAGACAAATTCTATTGGCACTATGTTTAATTTAATGATTAAATATAAGAAAGGACTTGCTTACTATACAAATGGTCAAGAAGTACCAGAGGATATAGAACAACCGAGTATAGAGAGTTTATTAGAGCTTTTCTTCAAGGAGAATTATGATGAAAGATCAAGCTGAAAAACTTCGACTAAAGATGCTGGAAAGTCAAGAAACACTAGGTAGATCAATTGCAGTAGTGAGTGGTAAAGGTGGCGTAGGTAAAAGTAATTTCACGACAAACTTCGCTGCGCTTTTAGCAAAAAGAGGAAAGAAAGTGGTTATATTAGATATGGACATTGGTATGGGAAATGTTCATATTTTAATTGGAAAATCGACAAAATACAGTTTGAAAGATTACTTGGATGGTAATTTAGCATTAGAAGACGTTATGTTTGAAGGCCCAGTAGGAGTAAATTATATCGCAGGTGGTTCGGGAATGTCCTCGTTAATGGAATGGTCTGATGCTACTTTTAGCCGTTTAATGCATGCGTTAGAAACACTTCAAAAGAACTATGATTTTGTATTGTTTGATATGGGTGCGGGAATTGCGGATTGGTCGTTAGATTTATTAACTTCGGTAGATGAAATCATAGTTATTTCGACCGCCGAGCCTACTTCAATTATGGATGCCTATTCAATGATGAAATATATTCATTTAAAAGATGCGGATAAAACATTTTATTTACTATGTAATCGTGCATTCACTATTGAGGAGGGGCAAGATACAACGAAACGACTTAAAACGGTTATGGAGCGGTTTCTAGAAAAAGATGTTATTGTTCTAGGTTCGCTCCCTGAAGATGGGGTTGTTCGAAAAGCGGTTCGTCAGCAAGCATTATTTTCTACACTTTATCCAGATGCGCCAATTACCAAAACATTAAAAAAAATTGTGGAACGCTTTTTAAATCAAAAAGCAGAAGAAATTCATATGGAAGTATCTACGAATAAGTTTTTATCAAAATTAAAAACGATCTTTTCGAAAGGGCGTGAGTAAATGGACACGAAGAAGAGAAAGTTATTAGTTGTTGATGATTCGGCGTTTATGCGGAAATTAATAAGTGATTTTTTTGCAGACCATTTACAAGTTGAAGTGGTTGGGTCAGCACGTAACGGAAAAGATGCAATTAAAAAGATTCAACAGTTAAATCCAGATGTAGTCACAATGGATGTTGAAATGCCAGAAATGAATGGTCTTGATGCATTAAAAGAAATTATGCAAGTTTGTCCAGTACCAGTCGTCATGCTTTCGAGTACGACGCGGCAAAATGCTGATAACACACTAACGGCCATGGAATATGGGGCAGTTGATTTTGTAGCTAAACCAGGTGGTACGATTTCTTTGGATTTACATAAAATTCAGGATGAGTTGGTACATAAAGTTGAAGAGGCGGCGAAGATTCCGATTGTTAAGTTAAAAAAAGCATTATCTAAACCACTAACACTTACAAATGATTTAGTAAAGCCAGCTGCAACAACATCAACTATTACAGCAACAGCGGTCGCTAAAAAACAAACTTCGACAGTGGGGAATATAACAAAAAAAGTAGATTGGAATAAAACCTCTAAAAAGATTATTTTAATTGGTACTTCAACAGGAGGTCCAAGAGCATTACAAGAAGTGATTACAAAAATTCCGTCTACCGTGGATGCGCCCATTTTAATTGTTCAACATATGCCAGCAGGATTTACAAAATCTCTTGCTACAAGATTAGATCAATTAAGTGAAATTCATGTAAAAGAAGCAGAACATGGCGATATATTACAAAAGGGTACCGCCTATATAGCGCCAGGTGGATATCATTTGAGATTACGAAAAGTGGGCTCTGCTTATGCTGTTGTATTAGATCAAACCGAACCGCCTCGTTCTGGACATCGACCTTCAGTTGATGTCATGTTCGAAGATGTTAGTCAGTATTCAGATTTTGATAAAGTTGCCGTTATTATGACGGGAATGGGCTACGATGGTTCAAAAGGATTAATCGCTTTAAAGAAAACAGGAAATGTCATTGCAATTGCTGAGTCAGCAGAAACATGTATTGTTTATGGGATGCCAAAAGCTGCCGTGGAAACGCAGCTTGTAGATGAAGTGGCCGATGTTGACGATATAGCACAAACTATTATGAAATATATGCCTTAAAAAGGGGTGCCTTCTAAATGGAATTAAATCAATATTTAGAAATGTTCATTGAAGAAAGTAAAGAACATTTACAAGCATGTAGCGAACACTTATTAGAATTAGAAAAAAATCCAGAAGATTTAACGATTGTTGGTGAAATTTTCCGTTCTGCACATACATTAAAAGGTATGTCTGCAACGATGGGATATGAAGATTTAGCGGATTTAACGCATAAGATGGAAAACGTGTTAGATGCGATACGTAATGCGAAAATTAAAGTTACAGCAGAAATTTTAGATGTTGTATTTGAATCGGTTGATCACTTAGAAGCAATGGTATATAACATTGCAGACGGTGGGGACGGAAAACGTAATGTACAATCAACAGTCGAAAGACTAAAACGTATCGAGTCTGGCGAAACAGCCCCAGTGAAACAAGTTTCTACAGCACTACAAGAAACTGTGGCTACTACTGTTGAACAGGTTGATTTAAAATTAATATATGATGATTTTGAAAAAACGGTATTACTTCAATCGTCTGAACAAGAATTTAATGCATATGAAATTTCAATTACTTTACGTGAAGATTGCTTATTAAAAGCAGCGCGTGTATATATGGTATTTGAAATCTTAGAAAAAAATGGGGATGTTATTAAATCTTCACCAACAGTTGATAAGTTAGAAGAAGAACAATTTGATAACGAATTCTATGTTGCATACATTTCAAAAGAATCTGCAGAAGATTTACAGAAAATGATAATGAAAGTTTCAGAAGTTGATTTGGTAGTAGTAAGTGAAATTAATCAAGATGTATTTTTAGCTGCTTCGGGTGTAGAAGTAAAACAAGAGGTGTTGCCAGCATCTGCAAGTGCAACAGTTTCAAATGAAACAACGCCAGTGCAAACACAAAAAGCTGTAGCAACAAGTAATGCTAAATCGAGCCATACTTCAAGTAAAACGATTCGTGTAAATATTGAACGTCTTGATATTTTAATGAACTTATTTGAAGAACTTGCTATTGACCGTGGACGCTTACTTTCGATCGCAGCAGACGTAAATCATGGGGAATTAAATGAAACGGTTGAACGTATGAGCCGTACGATGGGGGATTTGCAAAATATCGTCTTAACAATGCGAATGGTACCAGTAGAAAC
>JAZUES010000091.1:0-8216 GCA_045640265.1 Solibacillus sp. | reverse complement strand
AGGATCAAACTCTCCATAAAAGTTAGTTTGAAAGCTCATTTGCTTTGCTAGCGTATCAACTAAAAGTTGATATCTATTTTTGCTTCATTTAAGAAGCTTTGTTTCATTAACGTTGCTTGTTCAGTTTTCAAGGTTCATGTTATTTCGTTTGTCGCATCATCTCTTGGCGACTTATAAAATAATACACGTTATCATCCAATAGGTCAACCCTTTTTTGAAAAATAATTCACAATAAAAATTTCTTCTTATATAATGTAAAATAATATTCCTCTTTTTTAACATTGAAACGGAACGGTTTGAGTCCATTTGAAGTAAGGCTACACTATCGGCTTTAATAAATAAAACCGTGCATATAATTAACGTTGTTTTGTTTCCCCTAGACATGACAACTTTATCTCAAAAAGTTACCACAGTATGAGGGTTTATAATTTGCTTAAAAAAGTAAAAAGCACATCGAACTTTTCCGATGCACTTCCAAAAGCTATTGTTTTACCACTTTTTCGTAAAGACCCGGGCGACGATCTTCGTATACGGGAATGCGTCCGCGTACTTCATCGACGTTTGAAAAATCAACATTAATGATCGCAAGCTCCTCGTCTTCAGCGCCTGTCCACAATACTTCGCCCCAAGGACCGATAATCATCGACTGCCCATTAAAGTTTTCTACCTTGCGTGCGATACGGTTGACCGCCACAACAAAGCATTGATTTTCAATGGCACGTGCTTGTAATAATGTTTTCCAATGATCAATACGTGGTGTTGGCCACTGCGCTGGAATAAATAACACCTTTGCGCCGTCTAACGCATGGGCACGTAACCACTCTGGAAAGCGAATATCGTAACAAATGACACCACCCGCTTCAATATTTCCAAGTGCAAAGCGGTTCATCGTATCCCCAGATTCTAAATATAGATGCTCATCCATTAAGCGGAATAAGTGCGCTTTACTATATTCACCGACCTGTTCTCCGTCTTTATTATACGTATACATCGTATTGTAAAACTTATCATCACGCTTTACCGAAACCGAGCCACCTACGATATGTATTGCTAATTCCTTTGCTAGAGCACTTAAAAATGTTTTCGTACGTACCCCATTCACGTCTGCAAGTTCTTCTAATTTCTCTAACGCATAGCCTGTATTCCACATTTCTGGTAATACAACGATTTCTGCACCACCCGCAACCGCTTCACGAATGAACTTTTCCGCGCGTTCGTAGTTTTCGTCTACTTTACCAAAGCCTACATTTAATTGAATACATCCGATTTTCATGACCTGACACTCCTTTAAAATTCACTTTCTTACCGCTATTTTACCATTACGTGCTTCATTCTGGCATCATTATCTAAATTATCATAATTTTCACTTTACCAAATCCTATAAAAGGACTAAGATTAATTTTACTCTATTCTTAAAAGGTGATGAACGATGGAATTTTCAAAGAAACTACAACAACTACCCCCACAATTTTTTGCCGCGCTTGTCGGTAAAGTAAGCGCTGCACTTGCGCAAGGTCGTGACGTGATTAATTTAGGGCAAGGTAATCCTGATCAACCAACGCCTAACCATATTGTTGACGCATTGCAAATAGCTGCAACAAATCCACTAAATCATAAATATTCCCCTTTTCGAGGGATCACAGAATTAAGACAAGCCGCTGCCGACTTTTATAAACGCGAATACAATGTCGACATTGATCCAAACACCGAAGTCGCAATTTTAGGTGGTACAAAGGTAGGCCTTGTTGAGTTACCGCTCGCGCTATTAAATCCAGGGGACTATATGCTACTCCCAGACCCAGGTTATCCTGATTATCTGTCAGGAGTAGCATTAGCTGATGTGAAATTTGATACGCTGCCATTACATGCTGAAAATGGCTATTTACCAGACTACAATGTGTTAATCGAAGAAGTAAGACAACGGGCTAAATTACTGTATTTAAACTATCCAAACAATCCAACAGGTGGCGTAGCAACTACTCAATTTTTTGAAGATACCGTGAAGTTTGCAAAAGAAAATAATATAGCAGTCGCACATGATTTCGCGTACGGTGCGATTGGTTTTGACGATGTACGTCCACCGAGCTTTTTACAGGCGGAAGGTGCGAAAGAAGTTGGAATTGAACTGTATACCTTATCAAAATCATTTAATATGGCGGGTTGGCGCATTGGCTTCGCTGTCGGAAATGCACAAATAATCGAAGCCATTAATCTCATTCAAGATCACCTCTTTTGCAGTCAATTTCCTGCAATTCAACATGCAGCAGCTGCCGCGTTAAATGAAGAACAAACATGTGTTGAAAACTCACGTGCGTTATACGAAAGCCGTCGAAATGTATTAATTGAAGAAGCACGAAAAATCGGATGGGATATTACAGCTCCAAAAGGATCTTTTTTTGCATGGCTCAAAGTTCCTTCAGGTTATACGAGTGAACAATTTGCTGACCTATTACTCAACAAAGCCGATATTGCAGTTGCTGCAGGGAATGGTTTTGGTAAATACGGAGAAGGTTATATTCGTGTAGGTTTACTTGTTGAAGAGGATCGTTTACGTGAAGCGATGGCACGCATTGCAAAGCTTGGATTATTTACAGCTGACTTGGCAAAATAAAATGGAGTGAGCTTTCTAATTACTGAGCGATTGGGATTTTGCCTGCCAGTCCTCACTTTCGAGCGGGCCGCTATGCATGTGCAAGGCGGCTTGCGTCCTACTTTAATGTCTTTCATTAAAAATAGAATAAGCTAAACTGTACCTAAAACACCTTAGTTTCAAGCATTACTCTACTTCTAAACTAAATGAATAAAATGCGTCTCCTTGAGATACATTCTCTTTCTTATCATCCATCCACCAAACACCATAAGAATAATAATAAACACCTTTATTAGTAGGTGCAGAAAAACTATTATCTTCAATTACAATTTCATTTTCGTTACTTTCATTAATTCGTAGAAGATGGAATTCATTTGGTTTTGGTTTATAGTCCATTAAAAAAGTTATCTTTTCTCCTGGATTCACCTTAATAGGTTCTTTCCCCTCCAAAAGTTCAATAGTTCTAACGCCATTTTTCCAACAATAAGATTTTGACAACAGCTGTAATAACAATTTTCTTGCTTGCTCAAAGGTTTTATATTCCTGAAAGAAATGATTATAGTTTGCTGCTCGGCCTTCAAAAAGATCGTATTGATTTGAATAGTATACGAGGTAAATCCATTATTTTAAGAATCTAAACGATAATAATTGTTCAATAACTTCTTGGTCTTCAGGGTAAGTATGAATTAATTTTGAAATTTCACTGCTATTCTTCCATGAAATTTCTTCAATTTCTTCATCAGGGTCATGATATTGAATTTCACCACCAGTAATTTCGCATAAGAAGTATTGTGTTGTTACTTTATAATCCTTGATAATTGTTTTTTTTGTATGTAATTCTTTAACTATCTTAGCTTTATAACCAGTTTCTTCAGCAATTTCACGTATACAAGTTTCCCTTGCTGTTTCATCAACTTCTATTCCACCTGAAGGAACACCCCAACTATTTGAATTTTTTGTACGTACCATTAGTACACTATTATCTTTAATGATAATGGCTGATGCACCATTCCAAATCTTATATTGCATTATTTATAACCTCCCTTAGTTTTGCTACCAAAGTTTTATTTGGGAACACCCCGGTTAGTTTAAGTACATTAGTTCACCTATCTAATTTCACTAATTACAAAATAAAAAAGCTAAGTTGAAATAGTAATCAAAATTCAATGCGATAGCCTATGTATTCCTCACCATGCAGGTCAATGTATTGCATATAGTCAATTTCTCCTGAAGTCCTTGAATAATGAAGGATTACTTTTTCATTTACATATTCAGTTAAAAAAGTTGTTTTATATAATTCCTGTTCAACAGGAATCAGTCTATATTTATAGAGTACACTATACATTTTGGGAGCTATCAAATATAGTTCATTTAACTTTCTAGAGATATGCACCATTTTACTTTGGTCATTTTCAAACTGATATTTACCTACTATTTTTCGGGGATTTTTTAATCGAATGGATTCTAACGGACTTGGTAGGGTAACTTCTTCATCAAAAATTAATTTTGCTATCTCTTTTGTTAAATGCGATACGGGAGTAATATTCAAATTACTTAAAAAGATAACAGTAACTTCTTCATCTATAAATCGAAGAAAACTACTGCAATAACCACTTAAATCACCAAAGTGATGTGTACATTTTCTACTAAGTATTTCAGACACAACCCACCCAGATGCATAAGAAGAATGGTTGGGTGTAAACATTTTTGACATTAAATCAGCATTCAAAAGATTAGAATTTTTTAATGTTTGATCCCAGATATACAAGTCTTCTGTCGTGGAATATAGCCCATAAGCACCTAAAGGAAATGACATATCGGCATATTCCGCATGAATAGCCTCTTCCCACAATGAATAACCTGATGCCATCCTGGAGATTATTCTTCTACCATCATCGCACCCAGTATTCTCCATACCAAGCGGATTAAATATCTCCTCTCGCATGTAATCCGAATAAGATATACCGGACACCTTTTCAATTATAGCTGTTAAAATTGCATAACCAGAATTCGAATATTCGAATTCTTCTCCAGGTTTAAAGTTTAAAGGTTGATCTTTAAATGTATCGATTAGTTGATTTAGAGAAGCTGGTAACCGCATTGTATTAGACCAAAAATCTCGAAAACTAGTATAATTCGGAATTCCTGATGTATTAGTTAAGCAATGATAAATTGATATATTCTCTCCATTCGGATAATTATCCATATATTTATCAATTGCATCATTTATATTTAATTTCCCTCTATCATGTAATTGAAAAATAGCATACGCTGTAAAGGCTTTAGAAAGTGATCCTATACGGTATTTAGTGGATTTTGAATTAGGTATGGCGTGTTCTATATTAGCATAGCCAAAGCCTCTATTTTCAAGGATTTCTCCTTTAGATGCTACAAGAATTGATCCATTTAAAAATCCATTTTTGTTATATGAATCTAACATTTGTCTTACTTTTTCGAATGTAGCCATCTAATATTTCACTCCAAATAAACATTTTTCTACATAGGTTTTATTCGACAAATACTTCCTAAATCCCTTTCACTAAACTGTACTGTTAATTGAAGTAAAAGCTATCAACGGAGTGTTTGGGGGACGTTTTTGAAATATCTATATCTCTAAGGCACCTTAATTTATTTTTAAAATACCTTCAACTTCACATCGAATTTTATAAAAATCCAAAATTAATGGATGTGTGTCATGGGTGTTAAATTTAAATTTTATTAATCGTCTTTTACCAAGCCTTCTATCCAGCATTGCGTATGCCCTTATAATTATATTTTCGGAATGTAACGCTTCATCGATGGACAAAGAACCATATTCCATAAAGGGTGTATAAAAGTGATAACTGTTAAAAATATTTTGGTTTCCCATCATTTCTGTGGCATTATCGGATGCTATTATCAATTCTTTTCGTTCAGGAGAATTCAGCATTACATGCCAATTTTCATCAAATGGAATGTCTTTTAGACCTCCTTCCTCTTTTATCTTTCGATACAATTCTTCGTGTTTTGTTTGATATGTAACATCAGAAGCACTTATGATTTCTTTGTTATCAAATGTAATCCAGACTCTACTTGGGCAATCATGAAATTTCCGATATACAGTTGCGTATATTTTGATTCTTCCTTGTAACTTATCGCATAGAAAACTTTCAAGTGTTGATTTAGTCTTACTCCATTGCATAACAATCAACCTTTCTATAGGTAGTCAAAAAATTTATTATTGAAGTAACCTGTATATAATTAAAGTATAACTTCCCCAAACATCGGATTTTATACATCATTAATCTAAAGTTGGAATTAACAATAATTTACACAAAGCACAAATTTCCCACAACATTTCACTCCAAATAAAAAAAAGCTGCCCAATTAATTGGACAGCCCTAATCTAATTATTTGATTACCCCTAATTCACGACCTACTTTTTCGTAAATCGCTAACGCGTTATCTAGCATTTCCTTCGTATGCGCTGCTGTTGGCATATTACGTACACGACCTGTACCTTTAGGGACTGTTGGGAAAACGATTGCTTTTGCGTATACACCTTCTTCGATGAGACGTTTCGAGAATTGCTGTGTCAACTTCTCATCGCCGATAATACATGGTGTAATGGGTGTTTCTGATGCACCAATATTAAAGCCTAATTTCGCTAAGCCTTCTTTTAAATAATGGCCATTTTCCCAAAGCTTATCATGTAACTCTGTTGATTCCATAATCATTTCAACCGCGCGTGTAATCGCCGCAACATCACCTGGTGGTAGCGCTGTTGAGAATAAGAACGGACGAGAACGAACTTTTAACCAGTCAATTAAGTTTTTCTTCCCAGCTACATAACCACCGACAACACCGATTGCTTTTGATAATGTTCCGATTTGGAAGTCGATTTCATTTTGTAAGCCGAATTGTTTTACTGTACCTGAACCTTTACCTGTTACGCCCGAACCATGTGCATCGTCTACATAGGTAATTAAATCAAATTCTTTTGCGATTTCTACGATTTCAGGTAATTTCGCAATATCCCCATCCATTGAGAATACACCATCAGTAATAACCATTACTTTATTATAAAGGCCCGATTCCTTCGCTGCTTTTGCTTTCGCTCGCAGATCGTCCATATCTGAGTGCGCGAACGGAATAATTTTCGCTCTTGATAAACGACAGCCATCTATGATTGACGCATGGTTTAATGCATCGGATAAAATGGCATCGTTTTTATCCATAACAGCTGAAATCGCCGCCATATTACAGTTGAAGCCTGATTGATAACTAATCGCTGCTTCTGTACCTTTAAATTTTGCGAGTGTTTCTTCTAATTTTACGTGTAAGTCCAGTGTTCCGTTAATTGTACGAACGGCACCTGCTCCCACACCGTATGTATCAATTGTTTTTTGGGCAATTTTCTTTAACTCATCATTTGTTGCTAAACCTAAATAGTTGTTTGATGATAAGTTCACTAATTTTTTGCCTGCAACTTGAATAATCGGACCGTTTGCGCCTTCTACAGGGTCAATTTCATTGTATAAACCTTGCGAGCGTAACGTATCTAAATTTTCATCTAAAAAAGTCGTTAATACGTTTGACATGCTATTCATCCTTTCGATTTCAAGATTAGCCCCATTTTAGCATATTGACAGAAATATTCGGCATTATTTCTCTATGTAAGTGACTCTCCTATAATTTGTTCGAGCTTACGTTTAAAATAAAATAACGATGGCTGGATAACATAGCCTGTTCCGAGTGCTAAAATAACCGTTCCAACCCCTACTGGACCACCAAGTAGCCAACCTGCAACTGCCGCCAACACTTCCATCACCATTCGTCCTGTTTTGACAGAATAGCCCTTACTCGCAATAATCATCATCACGGTATCACGAGGACCCGCCCCAAGACTAGCTGCAATATAAAGTCCACACCCTAAACTCATGACCAAGAAGCCTGCAATAAAATACGCAACTTCAAAGCCAAATGCATTAGCCTCTGGTAACAGCCAGTTAAACACATCAATAAATGAGCCGATCAATAGCATAATTAATAAAGCTGCCAACTTCGGAAACCTTTTTAAATAGAGCGACGTTGTGCAAATAATAAAAAGTCCCGTTAGAATTGACCAAGAACCAATTGTTAAACCAAATTGCTTAAAAAGACCAATATGAAAAACATCCCACGGGCCTGTTCCGACGATATTTCCTTTAATTGTCATCGTAATGCCCATTGCCATAACAATTAACCCTACAAAAAAGCTACCCCACTGCCATTTAAATTTTTTCGACATAACCAACCTTCTCTTTCTATAACTTAAATAGTAATTGATGCAAATTGCGCGTGCGATGCATTGGCTAAATCCATTGGTGAAAGCTTGATTTGCATACCGATTTTCCCAGCACTGACGATTAGATAATCTAGCGTTTCTGCAGCTTGCTCGATATACGTTGGGAATAGTTTTTTCATACCGATTGGGGAACAACCCCCGCGTACATAACCTGTTAAACCAAGTAGCTCTTTCACAGGAATCATTTCGACTTTTTTCTCACCTACTGCTTTTGCCGCGGCTTTTAAATTAAGCTCTGCTGCGACCGGAATAACGAATACATAATAGTGTCCTTTACCTGCTGTAGCGATTAGTGTTTTA
>JAZUES010000090.1:0-3155 GCA_045640265.1 Solibacillus sp. | reverse complement strand
AACTGGTGCAGAGCGTATATTAAACGCTGTACTTGATCGACAAGATGAATTATTTGTCTCGATTATAGAACGTGGATTAAAAGAAGCACGAGAAATGAAAGAAATTAAACTTTATGTTTCACCAAAATATCATGCAATCGTTTCAAATCATCATAATGAACTAGCTGAAATGTTCCCAGCAAACGTACCATTTATGATATTTGTCAATGAGGATATAAATGATACAGAGAGTTACATAGAAACGAATCATGGAAGAATTGTTGTCTCAATCGATGAACAATTAAAAGAATTGCGTCGACAATTGTACGAATTAATAGAAAGTAAGGAATGATACGGATGAAAACGGCTCAATTAGTTGAACAAATTCCTAATCTTAATACATTCAAAAAGTATGGAAGAGTGACGAGAGTTGTCGGTTTGATGATTGAGTCTCAAGGTCCGGAAAGTTCGATTGGGGACGTTTGTAAGATTCATGTACAAACAGCCAAAAACGGTACACAAGTAATGTTAGCTGAAGTCGTAGGGTTTAAGGATGAAATTGTGATTCTTATGCCTTACTCGAGCTTAAAGGAAATTTCAATTGGTTGTCTTGTAGAAGGTACAGGAATGCCACTAGAAGTGAAGGTGGGTCCAGAACTTATCGGTAAAGTGCTTGATGCAATGGGGAATCCATTCGATGGGCAAACCTTACCAAAAGGTTTAACATCTGTTCAAACGGAAAAAGAACCACCAAATCCTTTACATCGTCCGCCTATTAATGAGCAATTAGAAGTAGGGGTTAAGGCAATTGATGGAATGCTAACTGTAGGTAGTGGTCAGCGCGTAGGTATATTCGCTGGATCGGGTGTCGGAAAAAGTACGTTGCTCGGTATGATTGCACGTAATACAGAGGCAGAGATTAACGTCATTGCTCTTGTAGGAGAACGTGGACGTGAAGTTCGAGAGTTTATCGAACGAGATTTAGGTCCTGAAGGCTTAAGTCGTTCAATTGTTGTTGCAGCTACAAGTGATCAACCAGCATTAATGCGTATTAAGGCAGCCTTTACAGCTACAGCGATTGCAGAGTATTTCAGAGATCGTGGGAAAAACGTAATGCTCATGATGGATTCTGTAACACGTGTCGCGATGGCGCAACGTGAAATTGGTTTAGCGGTAGGAGAACCACCTGCTACGCGGGGGTATACACCTTCTGTATTTGCTATCTTACCAACTTTACTCGAACGTTCAGGTACGAACATACACGGAACGATTACCGCATTCTATACAGTACTTGTTGATGGTGATGATATGAATGAACCAATTGCAGATGCAGTACGAGGAATTCTTGATGGACATATTGTACTGGATCGTAACTTGGCAAACAAAGGGCAATATCCAGCAATCAATGTGTTGAAAAGTGTCAGTCGTCTAATGAATCATATTGCAGACCCAGAGCATGTTAAAGCGGCCAGTCGTTTACGAGAACTATATTATACCTATTCAAAATCAGAAGATCTAATTAATATCGGTGCATATAAACGAGGTACTTCGAAAGAAATTGATGAAGCGATTCATTATGAACCATTAATTACACAATTTTTAAAGCAAGGATTTAAGGACAAGGTTTCAATCAATCAAACAGTCAATGAAATCATTTCATTATCAAATGGTGGTGCGAAATAGTGTCAAATTATATTTATCGCTTTGAAAAAATACTTGATGTAAAAGATCAAGAAAAGTCTGAAGCAGAATCAGCTTTTAAAGAATCGGTACAAGTCTTTGAAGAAATAGCGACGAAGTTATATGACTTATTAAAGAAAAAAGAAGATTTAATTGGATATCAACTAGAACGTTTAAAGGTTGGTTCTTCAATTGATGAAATCAATCACTATTCGAAATTTATCGATAGTATGGAAAAGACAATTGCAGATGTACAACAAAAAGTCGTACAAGCACGTGCAAAGATGAGTTGGCATGAACAAAAATTATTAGAAAAAAACTTGGAAGTACGTAAATATGAAAAAATGCGGGAAAATGATTTTGAAATATTTAAAGAAGATCAGCAACGTATTGAAGCGATTCAATTAGATGAGCTTTCCACAATTGCGTACTACAAGAAGGAAATCAGGTGATTTCGTGACAAAAAAAACCAAAGAAGAAATAGAATTATCAATCGATGAACTAGAAATGGAACATAAACCAGCTGGATTTTTTAAAAAGCTACTTTATTTATTTATTATCCCGTTAATGTTTATAATTGCTATTTTCCTAGTTATTGCAACGGTAACGCATTTTAATGTATTTAAAATGGCAGATGATGTAGTAGAAAAAATTCCATTTATCAAATCTTCCGACGAAAAAGAAATTGTCGAAAACAGTTCCTTAAACGAAGGGAAAGTGGTGGAACTACAAGCTTCAATTCAAGAAAAAGAAGTTCAAATTACACAATTACAATCGCAACTAGATTCTGCTGCCACTGAAAAAGATGAATTATTAGCAGAGCAGGAACGATTACAACTAGAAATTGAAAAATTAAAACGTAGTGAAGAAGATACACAAAAAGAATTTAATGAAATTCTTTCAACTTTCGAGAAAATGTCAGCTAAAAAAGCCGCACCGATTTTAGTTCAAATGAGCGATACGGAAAGCTTACGTATTATGTCAAGCATGAAACCCGATACATTATCGGAAATTTTCTCGAAAATGACTCCAGCGGATGCAGCACGTTATACAGAACTTTTATCTCAACAATAACGCAACTATTGAAAGGAGGTGGAATGAATGAATATCGCAATGTTACAAGCAATGTCAGCAACAAAAATGAAACAACCTACTGTGAAATCTAATTCAGTAGAAACTTCAACACCGGATGCAAATGCTTTCGGTAATGTATTTCAATCGATTATGTCTAAGTCGAAACCAGTAACACCAACTCAAACACCAAGTACAGATTCATTAGCAGAAGAGGTAACAGCCATTTTGTCTACAGATTCATTAGAAAATTTACTAGACGAATTAGGCGTTAAAATGGATGAAGCAGGCCTTTTCATCTTTGTCGGTGAAGAGGGAAATCCAGTGCCAGTAGATGAAATTCTGACGTTAGAAAATTTAACAGAATTACTTGGAACAACTGAAGAGGAATTAACACAAATTGTTCAGCAGTTGTTAGGTGAAAC
>JAZUES010000089.1:0-5001 GCA_045640265.1 Solibacillus sp. | reverse complement strand
TGGGATACCGAAGAAACCAGTTTGAGAACCTAAAGATACAACTAATGTATCGTATGATAATGTTTTACCATTTGATAAAACGACCTTTTTGTCATCTACGTTAAAGCTGTTTACTTTAGCAATTTCAAGGTCAATGTCTTTACCTTTGAAGATTTTGCTAAGTGGTAATGCTACAGCACCTTCATTAATAGTACCACCAGCTAAACGGTGTAATTCAGTAATGATTTGGTGAGTCGGGAATTGGTTAACTACAGTAATTTTTGCTTCATCAGCAGATAAATATTTACGAGCAGTTTGAGCAGCTAGTACACCCGCAAAGCCCGCACCTAAAATAACGATCTCTTTTGACATAGTAAATACATCCTCCATTTAAATTAGATTTTGCGAATTATTTGTTTAGTTTACGCTCAGCGCTTACTTGTAAAAATGAATTAGCGAAACGTAGTACGCTTTGTACTTGTGGATCTTTAATCATTTTTAATAAGCCGAATACGCCAACAGTTTCAGAGCTTCCTTCAGCACGGTCTTTCGCTTCAATAGCAGTTTGTGCTAATGATTTTGCTGTACCAACAACTGGAGCAGCCATTTCAGTAACTGCAGCTACTGTATCATTTTTTAATGTTTCATCTGTTGCTACAGCGTTTGCAAAGTCATACGCTTTTGTTAAAAGAGTTGTCATTTCAGCCAATTTTGGAAGGTTGTCTACAAGCGTAGTTAAAGATGCTTGTACCTCTGGCTTTAATAATTGGTCTAATACGTCTAATTGCTCTTGAGTAACAGATACTTTTTCAACCTGTTGATTGTTGATTTCTGACATAATAACTCTCCTTTGCCATTACTTATATTTTTTTTACCTGCGAAAGTCTCCATTTATGTAATAACTTTCACATACCATTCATTAAGAAACGATAGCACAAAGATTCGGTTGAGACAATTAGAAAAGCGAAATAAAGCAAGGAAAAACGAAATATAAGAATATTCAAACTTAAATCCAATGAAAAAAATAGTGTTTTTGATAATTAACTACATAAAATTGCGATTTTAATAACAGGTAGCTATTAATACATTCGCTTTATTAATAAGAAGAAACTCAAAAAAACCCTGTAAAAAAGCTACAGGGCAAAAAACTTATCTATATATTTGTATGACGCTTTCTCGCCTCTACAAATTTTGAAAGAGAAAAAATAAATACTGCTAACCAAATACAGCAGAATGTGAAAAATTCAGTTCCTGTAAATGGCTCTTTATATACAAATATTCCGATTAGTAGACTCATTGTAGGTGATAAAAATTGAATGAAGCCCATTAAATATAGCGGAATTTTTTGTGCCCCCTTCGCGAATAACACAAGTGGCAATGCGGTAATAATCCCACTACCGATTAAGAAGAAATTTGTTTTCCAGTCCACATGTAAAAAGGATACCTCGGAAGTTTGCGCTAAGAAAATATAACCAATAATTGCAAATGGTAAAATGAAAAGTGTTTCAATCGCTAAACCACGGGTCGCATCGAGCGGAATTTTCTTTTTCAGAACCCCGTAAAATGCAAAGCTTATCGCAAGTGTTAGCGATACCCAAGGGAATACCCCACCTGTAAATACTTGAAAGCAAACACCAAATGCCGCGATAATCACGGATAAAATTGTTGCCATTGATAGCTTTTCTTTAAAGAAAAACATTCCGAATAGTACGGAAATCAGTGGATTAATATAGTAGCCTAGACTGGCTTGTAATAAGTGATCATTATTGACCGCCCAAATGTAAATACCCCAGTTAAGAGAAATGATAATGGACGCTATAAAAAGTGACCAAAACTGGATTTGCTTTAACCATAAATCTTTAATATCGACAATGAGCTGTTTTCGTTGCCCGATTATGAGGATAAAAATTGCTGTGAAAATGAACGCCCAAATGACTCGTCCAACTAAAATTTCAATACTAGAAACATGTTGAACTTGTTTCCAGTACAGTGGGATTAGTCCCCACATAATATAGGCTGCCGCTGCAAAGAGCACGCCCTTTTTTTGTTCTGACATTGTTGCACCTTCTTCTATCTTCTACCAAAATACGACTATTAATCTATTTAATTAATAAAGCTCCTACTTTCAACGTCATATATAGTTCATCTCATTATAGTTGTCGAAATTTCAGATGTAAATGTCGAATCTATTATTTCCTTCATTATTAGAAAATTTCTTTGCATATAGCTAATTTAATTATTTTTTCTGAAAGTTTTGATACAATATGGTAAATATAATTTTAAAGAAATGAGGGATAAAAATGGAGTTAGGATTACAAGGGAAAACAGTGCTCGTTACAGGAGGCAGTAAAGGCATTGGGCTTTATAGTGCGCTTCAATTTGTGAAGGAAGGGGCAAAGGTGGCGATTGCTGCACGTGGTGAGGCAGGTCTTGCTGAGGCAAAAGCAATTATTCAGGAGCAAACGGGTGTTGAAATCTATACAATTGTTGCAGATATTTCAAAAGAGGCAGACTGTAGACGCATTGTCGAGGAAACAGCGGCGCGTTACGGAAAGCTTGAAATTTTAATTAACAATGCAGGTACAGCTTCCGCAAATAGCTTTGAAGATGTTGATACGGCTTTATGGCAATCGGATTTAGATTTAAAATTATTCGGTGCCATACATACATCTAAATACGCAATTGAATTTATGAAAGCGGCTGGACAAGGCGCAATCGTCAATTTATCCGCGGTATTAGCGAAAACACCGCCAGCTGGAAGCCTACCGACAACAGTAAGCCGCGCAGCTGGTCTTGCTCTAACGAAAGCGATGAGCAATGATTTAGGGAAATACAATATTCGCGTCAATGCGGTATGTATTGGTCTCATCCGCAGCAGTCAAATCGAAGCACGCTGGAAACAAGCGATGCCCAATGAGTCCTGGGATACCTACTCAAAAGAAGTCGGCAAAAATATCCCACTCGGTCGTATTGGAAATACTGAGGAAGCAGCAAATGCCATTGTGTTTTTAGCATCAGACGCAGCGAGCTATATTACGGGTACTGCTATTAATATGGATGGTGGATCTGGCGGGACGCTTTAATTTTCGTTACGGATTGCGAAAATCAAATGTATCATTTGGAACTTTTAACGTATGTCCATTGATGACAACGGTTTGATCGTCAACCCATTCTATAACTGCATTTTCTTCACGATAATTCCAATAAATATTTTTTGATTTTTTCTTTTGGTTATTAAAAATGAGTTCACCGCGCACAGCATAAGATACTGTCGCACCGCCATTTGTCACGTAGGCTTTTAGAGTATAAGTGCCATCGGGGGATACTTGCTCTGTCAGGTAGTCCCCTGTTGGTAAATGACCCATATCGAAAAATGCCCAATAGATGCCGTAGCCTAGTATTGCTAAAAAACAGATGCTCACAATGAGTGTGATTTTTAAAAATCTTTTCATTATCGATTCCCCCTGTATGTGTCATTGCTATAACAAGTAAATTGTTTCTTCACCCGATACGTTAAGCAAGCACCGCCTAATTCATCATATACTTCTTGTCCTACAACGAGTTCAACACTACGATTTTCGTATGCATCCATGTTTGAAATGAAGATTGTATTGTCTGATAGCCACTGCACATAATTCGATCCCTTCGCATCACTAAAATATATCGTTTGCTCGTTGACATTTTCTTCATCCGAAATAATATTAACGATAAAATTAACCCCACCCGCTGCGCCTCCGTAATTTTCGAAATACATTTGCGCGATATAGTCTCCTGTTGGTGAAACAATTGGATTGCCATACCGATAATCGCCCGTATGCGAAAATTTGTAGGTGTAATGGTTGAATGTCATATAGGTAGCGATACTAGCGATGAGTAAAGCTAAAATAAGGAAGAATTTTTTCAATATGCGATAATCCTTTCATTAATATAAAAATTCACCATTTAGTGTTCATATCGTCTTTTTGCGGATCAAATAGCTAAATAAATTAATCGAAACTGTAATGACCATTAACACGATGGATACGGATAATACTGCGCTATACGTATCTGCAATCGCCGACCAGTCTCCAATATTAACTAAGTGATTTTGATAGACCATTTGACAGCCAATTGCGATTAAACAACAGGTGAAGCTAAGGATTGTCATGATTACATTTCGATTACGAGTATTTTTTATCATAGGGATAATTATAGCAACCACCCCGAAAAACAAGCTTGCAACATTTAAAACCCACATAGTTATTCCTCCCTTTTTAGGTAAGACTCCTTTCATATAATTAGGTTTCTCTTACTTTTTAGTTAAAATTTACTAACTGCGTCGAAAATTGTATTAATTTTTTCATTGGTTATGTCTAGCTATTGGCGGGCTACGGCATGACAGCATTACGGCCACGTGGTACGTGTCCATACTACTGTCTTTAATGCCGTATGCGAGGCCCGCCAATTCAACGTGTTTTTCTTTTTACAAAGTTAAAAGCGTTTAATTATACCGCTTGCGCTAACGCGAGGCGGCGGGTACTGTTGCTTACTTGGGTATGTGTATAAACTATGGACTTTAAGGAGGCATAAAATTATGTGGAGAGACGTATATGAGGATTTCACACCTTATTAGAAAATAAATTTCATCCCCTAAAATGAGTGCCGCGAAGCGAAGGGGGGGACTCCTGCGGGAACAGCACGTGCGGAAAATCCACTTGTTGTGGGCCGCCATAAGTGGCACGCAACAAGTTAGTTGGAGCCGTGCCCGCGGAAAGCGTCCCCGTAGCGTAGCAGAACGTGCTAGATTAAACAGGAAATCCTTGAACCCTAAAATTATGTCACCCCACGTTACGGTGATGAACCCAAATTACGAATCGATAAAAAAACGATTGACCCCCTTTTGGAAGCCAATCGTTTCGTTATTCCACAATTCCATTTTGCAATAAAAACATCTTCTCATATAACCCTTTTTGAGCAAGTAACTCTTGATGTGTACCGCGCTCGATGATTTCACCTTTATGCAGTACCAAAATTTGCTCGGCA
>JAZUES010000088.1:0-1548 GCA_045640265.1 Solibacillus sp. | reverse complement strand
GGTCGGCTACATGTTGTTCAGCTTCTTGCTTATCTGTTTCAGTAACTTTTTCATTACCACACGCATATAAAGCTAAAGCTAGAGCTAGAGGTACTGCAAATAATACTTTTTTCATAAGTAATCCTCCGTATTTGGTGAGTTTATGAGTATATTACTTCTTGAATGTGAAATAAATATGAAGTAAGTATGATAATTTATTGACGTCTGAATTTAATAAGGTCAATCATTATCTTATAGAATTGGTTTATCCAATTCTTATTCATTTATTCAAATAATCGTTGAGTATTTCAGTTGCAGATTATTTAAGCTTGAGGAGTAATGTTAACGTGAAGGGGAGGGGGGTGTTTACTGTGGAGTAATGATGACATCAGAAAACGCCTAAAAGTAACTGCTACTTCTTAGGCGCTGCTTTCTTTATAGGTAGTTAGAAAGGATGTAAAGCATTTGTTTGATCGATATAAATAAATGCATCGTACCTGCTACCAACTCTGGAAGAAACGTAATTTCCGTAGGCTTCATACTCGGGGTCATACACAACGCCAATTGCACGGTGACCAATCCAATCATTAAATAGCTCTCTATTTTCATCATTAAATAATAATACTTTATCTTCTGGACTTGCTGCGTGGAGTTGGCCTTCCCATTTGCTTGGCTTTGCAGGTGGAACGTTTATGATTTCAAAAGGATCTCCCCAACGGTCAGCAGCAATCACAGTGCCTTCAAACGTTCCAAACCCAATTGCATAGGTATTTTTTTTCCCGTATTGCTCTCGAATCACTTGACCGACATTTATCATGTTCTCGTTTTTCATCGATGTTTCAGAAGCATCACCGATATGTGTATTATGCTCCCACAGAATAATCTTTGTTTCTTCTCCGTAATAGTTGCGTAATTCATGAATTGCTTCCACCATATGATAATCGCGCGTATTCCACGATTTTTCATCGGACATCATCTCTCGGTAGTATGATTCTGCATTTTTTGCGACGAGTGCATTCATCACTACATTTAAATCTTCTTCCTGCGTGCTCGAATATTGTTCTTTATGACTCCGTAATGAACGTAATAAGCTAACTACTTCACTAATGCATTCATCGGAAAATTGAACTGCAGAAAGGGCGTAGTGTTCATGACTTCGATTGTACGGTTCAAAGCATGTAAAAGCCTTTTTTGCATGCTCTAAATCAACCTGATGTTGTGGATTATTCGATAAAAATTTTAATACTTCATCAATTGATTCAAAGAGGCTATATAAATCGATGCCATAAAAGCCTATCTTTTCTTGGCGATTACTATTGATCTTTTTTAGCCATTCCGTAAAGTTTGCGACTTCTTCATTTGCCCACATCCACGTTGGCCAACGTTGGAAAGCTTGCATTAAAACATCTTTAGCAGTTTCACTCTCAGTGCTATAGCCTTTTACATATTGGTTCACTGCTTGGGTGGATGGCCAATCTCCTTCTACCGCAATGAGTTGAAATCCTTTTTGTTCAATTAACTTTTTCGTAATCTCCGCGCGAATTGTATAAAATTCGGATGTTCCGTGGG
>JAZUES010000087.1:0-1729 GCA_045640265.1 Solibacillus sp. | reverse complement strand
GAATTGCGATCACATCTATCGTGTTCAAAATTTAATTTATATGTTCAACGTTGGTATTTTTTGTCTTGACATCGTAATCACGTTACAAACATAAAATCATATCATTGTGTATAACATGAAATTGTTACATAGATCATATACAAAATGACTGGAAAATTAAAAAAATCACTCTGTAATTCTGGCTATTTTCCTTCTTTGCACTTTTTACGGTAACAATTGTCGTTTTTGAATATGTCAACCTTGGTACTAAATATTAAAATAAATACTCAATTAAAAGCCTGAATAAGTATAACATATAGACATTGACAAGAATATTAACGACCCTATCCTCGTTACTAAAATTTATTAAACAATATGTTTGTGGCCTTTTCTGACATTTATAGGTACACGACGCAGCCTTGTACTGTTTATAGTACCTAATACTCCTGCTCTTGAGCTTTATCAGGTCTAAATTTCAAGTTGTCTATTAAACTTAATGAGGTGTTGTTTGTAGTTAAAATGCCATTCTATGCATGATCGTTTAAGATTGGAGGAATTGAAACGTGGTTGATGCGGCGGCACCACGGCCGGTTTGCCATCGCTAAAAGTAAAATGAATAGTAAAAAGATTAGGGGTGATGATTTACAACATCAGACCTGCTGATCTGAGTTCTGCAGCAATCTTCTTTACCGCACGATCTACATCCTCAGGTACCTTTGCGCCAGTACAAACCATTTTCCCTGACCCAAAAAGAAGAACTACAACCTTTGGCGAATCTAATCTATATACAAGCCCTGGAAATTGCTCAGGTTCGTATTCAACCTTCTCAAGTCCAAGTGTTATTGCAACAGTGTTAAGATTAATCTCCTGCTCGAGGTCAGATGAAGCGACAATATTTTGAACCTCGATTTTGGGCTCGATTTGAATCTCGATATTCGCTTTTTTGAGATCTTCTTTAACCTTACTAATTGCGACTTTAACCTCAGCGAGATTCTTCGCTCCTGTACAAACAACCTTCCCGCTTCTAAAGAGAAGAGTTGCTGTCTTAGGGTCTTTGAGTCTATACACGAGTCCGGGGAATTGTTGGGGGTTGTACTCAGCACCTTCAAGCGCATCCTCAATCGCATTAAGGTCGAGCTCTTGTCCAAGTGACGTGGATGCTACAACGTTCTCTATTCTACCCATCTTTTCACCTGTGCGGTTGTTATTTATAAACTATATATAAACCCTTGCGATGAAATCATAGCGTTTATTTTTCTATGGGACATATCTATGCATAAATCTGTGAAGAAAACTTTTGACGGGTCCTAAGGCAATCCTGTTGAATGTGCCCGATTAATAATTTGGAGTCGGAGGGGAGAGTTGAACTCCCATCTGAGGATCTGCAGTCCCCTGCATGGCCGCTGTGCTACTCCGACACTGTGTCCCGGTTATCAATCATTATATATTAAAGTTATTCAAATGTAAACAGTAAAATAATTAGCAAAAAATGGTGTAATGTATGCATTGTAAAGATGTTTCCATACACGAAGTAAAATTTCCGTTAAACGTTGAAAACATAGCAAAAGAGATGAATGATTGGACAGTGTACGGCGGATCTGAATATCTTGTTTTTAAGAATTGCAACTCATATGCAGTATTAAAAATTTTTAAAAAAAATACAGCAGGTATATTTAAGAAAGTTTCAGGATATGAAATACTGTCTCTTCCTGAAAATACCGATTTTGTACAGGATGAAAATATTGATGTA
>JAZUES010000086.1:0-4679 GCA_045640265.1 Solibacillus sp. | reverse complement strand
AATGCCACGCCTTTCTTTCACATTTCCAGCAACTGCAATTGGTTTACCTTTTAAACTTGGATCATGTGCCTGTTCAACCGAAGCATAAAAGCAATTCATATCCAAATGAAAGATGACTCTTCCAGCCATTGTTACCACCTCCTACTACTCTATTTTAGTATGGAATTGTTTGAATGAAAAGAATCCATAAAAAAATAAAAGGACTCCACGAAGTAAATTCATGAAATCCTTTTTAATAATAGTTCCTAATTACTGAGCTAAAGGCAAAATGATTAAGCTGTAATATCTCGTTTCATAAAGTACCAGAACGTGATCCCTAAGAATAAAATTGCATACACAATATTGACGATTACTGAAAACGATAAGGTTAATCCTTCAATAACTGGGCTACTTCCCGGTGCAAATTGCGAAAAATCATTGGCAAACCAAATGTATTTCGCAAAATCATATTTTGCGATAAACATCGTAGCTGTTGACCCCATTAATAAAATGAATAATGACAAGCTGACTGCGAGCGTACTTGAACCGAATAGTGAGCCCACCATAAACGCAAAGATGGTTGTCATAACAATTGAGGCTAGTGCATAAAAAATCGTTTTGACGTACTGATTTTCAAGCGTTTCAGTAACGACTTGACCATCGACAACTGACAGCATCACCGCGCTGTCTGTACCAAATAAAATCATGCCGATTACAACAGAAAACGCTAAACTTGCTACAAGTAATGTTATCCCATATAAAAGCGACGTTACTAATTTTGATAATAAAATTTTCCAACGTGCGACTGGGCGTGTTAACAGCATTTTAATCGTCCCTGTACCAAATTCAGAAGACACAATACCTGCTGCAATAACTACCGTAAAAATCCCAATCATTACAATAGAAAAAGATATTGAAAAATCCATATGCTCAGAAAAACTCATAGCGTCCTCAGACGGTAAATCATTGGCAATGCGGTATTCTGCTTTCATATTTTCTTCTTTAAAATAAAGTTTATCTTCTTCTGAGAAATCATCCCTTGTAAGCATTTCATTATTATTTATAATGCGATTTTCATTTGCTTCCTGACGTGCTTCTGATGTACTCGAGTCGGTATCATAATATTTATTAATCCCTGAAACGAGTGCAAGTAAGCCAATTAAAATCACTAGCATAATCCACGCATTTTTTTGTGACCACATTTTAATCCATTCATTTTTAACGTACTGCATCGATTGCACCTCCACCAGTCATTTCAATAAATTGATCTTCTAGATTTTTTTGAATTGGTTGTATTGTATATAGATCAATCCCAGCTTCTACTACTTGACGTATAATTGCAGGAACATTTTCCTTCGTTAAATCAAGTACAAAACCACCATTTTCCTTTTTCACACGGTTACCTAACAGCGCTACGAATTGTTCAGGTTGACCAACTTCCATATAATATTGCGAAGCTACTTCCTGTTCTAGTTCACGAATATCAATCAATTCACCATTTTGAATAACAGCAATACGGTCTACCATTAATTCAATTTCAGATAATAGGTGACTTGATACAACAATCGCGACATTATCCTCATCGGCGATTTTTCGTAAATACATACGAAACTCGCGAATACCGGCTGGATCAAGACCATTCGTTGGCTCATCCAAAATTAAAAACTTCGGACGATGCAGCATTGCTTGTGCTAAGCCGAGACGTTGGCGCATACCAAGCGAATATGTTTTCACCTTTTCATGAATACGATTTTGTAATCCAACTTGTGCCACAACTTCATCAATACGTTTCTTCGTGATTCCTTTATGCATACGGCCAAAATGCTGCAAGTTTTTATAACCTGACATATACTTGTACATTTCTGGGTTTTCTACAATAACCCCTACATGACTAATCGCTTCTTCAAAATTTTTCGCAAGTGACTGACCATTAATAATAACTTCGCCTTCTGATGGATGCATAAGACCCGTCATCATTCGGATCGTCGTCGTTTTCCCTGCGCCGTTTGGTCCTAAAAATCCGGTAATTTGACCAGGATAAAATTCTAAATTTAAATTTTTGATAATACGTTTACCTTTAATCGTCTTGTTTAAGTTTTTAATTTCAACAATTGGTTGTGTCAATTTACTTTACCTTCTCCCTGTATATGTTTTTCATCCATTGCACAGCATTTTCACCGCGCTCATCCCGAATTTTTTCTAAGTTATCCATAGCTCGAATATGACCATCCTTTAGTAAAATAACTTGATCTAAAATCGGTTCCACTTCATTTACTTCGTGCGTAGATAAAATTACGCTGCATTGCTCTATATTTATAAAGCGGATGATAGCTTTCATTAAGCTTTCACGCGCCAATGGATCCAGTCCTGCAAATGGTTCATCAAATAAATAAATTTCCGCATCACGCGCTATAAACGTCGCTAGCTTAATCCGACCACGATTTCCTTTAGATAGCTTACCTAATTTAATATTGGTCGGAACTTCTAAAAATGCCGCAATTTCATTTGCCTTCTCAATTGAAAAGCCCTCGAATTGAGAGGCGTAAAATTGAAACACTTGATTCCCTGTCAATTTTTCATAAAATAAATCAATATCGGCCTGATAAGCAATTTTAGTAGCCATCCGACGTGTGACCTTCTCACCATTTAATAGAACTGTTCCGCTTGTTGGACTTAATATCCCTGCTAACAGCTTTAGTAACGTTGATTTCCCACTGCCATTTTCACCAATAAGACCGATAATTTGCCCATGGGAAATTTCGAATGTAACTCGTTCTAATACCGTTTTCCGACCGTATCCAAAACTAAGTTGTTCTACTTTCAATTTAGCTTCTCCCTTTCTTTTTCAACACGTCGATAATCTCTTCTACCGAAAAGCCAAATGATTTTATTGAAGAAACAAATTGAAGCGCAACTTGTTCCTTCATTTGCTCGCGAACATGTTGAATGGCTTCTATTTCTGTTGTAATAAATGTTCCTTGACCGCGCTTAGTTTCTGTCAAATTCATTATTTCCAACTCCTTATATACCCGCTGTACCGTATTGACGTTTACACCTGATTCAATGGCAAACTCACGAACTGATTGCAATTTATCACCCGGTTGGAGCTTACCTTTAATGATATCCCCACAAATTGTCTCAACTAGTTGCAAATATATCGGGCGATCCTTTGCAAAATCCATTGTCATCGCGTAATCACCCTTTCAATCCATTTGCAGGCGAGGACGAATAGCAAAATGAAAAATACGATATTAAATAGTTCACTTGCGATATGCATATCCATCATAACGATTGTTACTTCATTGTTGAATTTCGGAAAATTTGAGGCGAGCCCCTGTGCTGAAATTGTTCCATACGCTAAAAAATCACTCGGTAGTTTTTCAACGAAATTCAAAAATACGACAGCAATTGCAATCGCAGCTATAATGCCCAGCTTCCCCATATATCGTTTACATTGAAGGAGAGTTGCATAAAAACATAGCGCGAATACAACAATCGAAATATATAGAACAGCTATTAAATACATACAATAGCTATAAAAAAAGAGCAATTGTCCGGCTGTCCCTGCTAATTTTTCTCCAACAAAGAAGAACCCAATAAACGTAACCCCACAAATAATAATTAGCTGAACACCTTGATACAATGCTTTTACTAATACTAATAAAACAATCGATTGACTATTGTGCAACCACAGCTCTTTTTTGTTAATATCCTTTTTTAAACTTGAAAAAAATAAAACGATACTATTAATAAAAACGATACATGTGACGAAGATCATGAAGGTAAACCGATAACCTTGAACGGTTAAATAACCTTTGTATTCATGAATAATAATAGGAGCAATTGATATACCTAAAATGCTTAAAGCTAAAAAAACAAGTCCTACATTCATAAAACTTCTCTGTTCCATTTTCAAAAGCCCAATAAATGCTTTCATAATTCCCTCCGTATTAGCGTTATAGTTACATAGTACACCGTAACAATGGAATTTGCAACTTTTTCCAGAAATAATTTCCAAAAAAATAAAAACCCCGTCAAATCAACCGTTGACGGGGTGTAAAAAAGTTTATTTTTATTCTCCTAACCATTCATCTTTTAACAAGCCATACACTGCATGATCGACATAATGATCATAGAGCCATTCTGCGTTGCGAATCGTTCCTTCATTTATAAAACCTAAACGTTCTGCAATATGACGGCTTTTTTTATTGCCTACCGCCGCGTGAATTTCTACCTTTTGTAGCTTATATTCTTTAAAAGCGATATCAATCATCCCCTTGGCTGCGCGTGTCATGATGCCCTCTCCTTGAAAGGATTCATCTAAAAAGTAGCCAATTTCACATTTTTTAAGCGACCAATTTATCGTATTGATCGAGATTTTGCCGACAAATTGCCCTTTATAAAGAATTGCGGTATCCAGTCCTTCTCGTTTCGCAAACTTTTCTAAATTATGTGCAGCAAATGATCGTGTATCTTCAACTGTTTTCGTATTCTCAACCCATCCAAGCCATTTGCTTAAATAGTTACGCGAACGATCAATAAACGCAAAAATCTCCTCAGCGTCATTTTGTGTAATTAATTTTAATTGGATTTCATTATCGACTTCATAATAAAACATAAACTATCTCTCCCTATCTATCACTCGTTTTCCCGAAAATTTTTACATATTTTTTATTATCATATAGAGCAAAGTTATATTA
>JAZUES010000085.1:0-7750 GCA_045640265.1 Solibacillus sp. | reverse complement strand
AGAAGCTGGAAAAGGGTTTTCTATTGTTGCTAGTGAAATACGAAATTTAGCGACAGGCACACAGCAATCTGTTTCCAATATGGATAACGTATTAAATGGCATTCAAACACAAATAAAAAATGTGGCGACTAAAATGGAAGATGGTATGAGCGAAATTTACAAAGGGAATTCCGTTATTGAAAAAAGCGAGCATTCGTTTGAAACGATTTATAACAATATTTCTATATTAGAAAATGATATCATCCAAATTGCACAGGCAACTCATGATGTTGTCAGACAAACCGATCGTTCTGCCACATTATTTAATGCTATTGCAGAAATGAATGAACAATCTGTTGGTACCGTAAGTGTCATTACAGATGCCGCAAAACAACAACTTATTGCAACGGAAAGTTTAGAACAAATTATCGTTTATTTAAATAATGTAACGCAAAATATGAAACAATTAACAGACGAAATCAAATGATATTGACAGTATTTACCGGTTTTATTATTTAGATTTAATTAACTATTTGATAATTTTAATGTTTTTTGATATTTTTCCACACATAGTTTTATAACTATCTTAAAAGTGTATCTTTTGAGATAGTTTTTTTATTTATATAGTGTATATATACCTATATAAAGATTATCGAAATGTGAAAATTATTTGTCGAAACGTGAATAAGTTATATTAATTTCCATAAATTGTTGGATATATAAGTACTTTAGATTTATAATTTTATTGATATAGAAGATTCAGTTAGTGGAATAAATCAAAGAAATGGAGAGAATAATATGCAGGAGGTTTATGATTCAAAAGTACTAGAAACGATGGATTTCACGTTTGAACAACTACTTGACTTAAAAGCAGCCTTGGATAAAACATCTATTGTAGCTGTCACTGATAAAACGGGTAAGATTATAAAAGTGAATAAGCAGTTTTGTGAAATATCTAAATATCCAGAAGAAGAATTAATTGGACAAGATCACCGCATTTTAAACTCAGGCTTTCATCCAAAAGCGTTTTTCAAAGAAATGTGGCGGACAATCGGTACTAGTGAAACATGGCATGGGGAAGTATGTAACCGTGCCAAAGACGGTTCACTCTATTGGGTCAAAACTACAATTGTTCCGTTTTTAGGTGAAAATAATAAACCGCAACAATACATTTCAATTCGTACAGATATTACCGCGCAAAAAAATATTAAGAAAATCGCGCATATCGCTTATCATGATGATTTAACAGGCTTACCGAATCGCCGTAGCTTATCAAAACGTGTTGAAAATGACATTGCGAATGGCTTACGCAATAATAAAGAATTTGCTTTATTTTTCTTTGATGTAAATCGATTCAAAAACATTAATGATAGTTTAGGTCATAAAACTGGTGATTTATTCTTAATAGAATTGGCCAATCGTATACGCCAAATCGACATTCAAACCGAGTCATTTTACCGTTTAAACGGAGATGAATTTGTTTACATATTAGAGGATATCAACTTAGTTGATGAAATGGCAGAACGTATTTTAGAAGTATTTAAAGACAGCTTTGTATTAAATGAGTATGAATTTTATGCAAGTGTTAGCCTTGGCATTAGTATGTTCCCAGAGCATGGGGAAAGTGTATCAAAACTATTAAAAACTGCCGACGTAGCGATGTATACGGCTAAAGCGAAAAAAGGTAATAGCTACAGTATATACAAAAAAGAAATGCGCGGCACGAATGATCGCTTCTTATTATTAGAAACAAAATTACATAAAGCACTTCGAGAAAATATTTTAGAACTAAACTATCAGCCAAAATACAACTTACAGACCGGTGATGTCGTTGGAGTAGAAGCTTTGATTCGTTGGTCAGATGAGGAATATGGTGTAATGCAACCTGAAGAGTTCATTCCATTTGCTTCTCAATGTGGTTTAATTACTGATATAGATAAATGGGTGTTAGAAAAAGCTGCAAAACAGTTGGCATCCATGCAAACCATTGTTAGCCCTCACTTTAAAATGGCAGTAAATATGTCTGTTGATTATATTAAGGAAACGAACTTCATCGGCGATTTAACGACTATTTTAGATTCTACAAACGTGGCACCAAATCAAATCGAAATTGAAATTTCAGAGCTTGCTATGCTCAATACGGACATTAAGCTAATCGACAAAATTAAACAAATTCATGAATTAGGTATTAATATTTCAATTGATGATTTCGGTGTAGGCTATTCATCGCTTAACTACTTACGAGAAATTCCCATTACATCACTAAAAATCGACAATACATTTACGAAAGAATTAAATTTAGTCCCTGCAAATGCCAAAATGGTTGCAGCCATTGTTTCGTTAGCAAATGCACTAAATTTACAAGTTATAGCTGTAAAAGTGGAAAATAGGGAAGACCTATCCATCTTAAAGGAACTAAATTGTCAATATGTACAGGGCTTCTATTTAAATGAGCCACTAAACGCTGAAGACTTAGTTAAGTATTTAACGAACAAATAATAATAAAAAGGGTGTTTTGAAAGTATATTAACTTTCGAAACACCCTTTATTTAATCTATTAAATAATGTTCAATTCGTTCAAATTCATCCGTATCTATATTGTCCATATATTTGTATAAAACATCTAAATCCACTTTCATTTCATCCTTATGTTGCAAGTAAAACTGCTCCGTCAAATGGCAAATAAGAAGAGGAACCGCTTGGTGATGATCAAAGCGCTTGAAGTACTTGGATAGGAAGTCTGTATCCAGTTCTATATAGGTATTTAATCCAAGGGCTGAAAAATCTAGATATTTTAAATGTGCAGTTAAAAAGTCTTCCGTTAACTGCTCATTATAGCGACAAATAGAAGACCAATCGAGTTCATTGCGATAGCGATTAATCCAATGGAGCTCAGCATTTGCACAAAACAATTGTTTTTGCTGATCAGAGTATGCCATAAATTTTTTATCCATTTCAGCATTTGTTAGACGCTTATCACCGTAACGATCGTATTTTTGACTCATTAATGAAGGGATTCCCTTTACGAGATGATCACTTCCTGGCCATTTATACGAACCACGGTCATATTCAAAAAATAGCAAATCCATTTCAATGATTTCATCACTTTCAGGTAAATACGTAACGTCAAATGAACTATAAAATTCATAACTTTCAATAAAATCATCTAATCGGTCGATTAAATCACTGTGAATCGTTTTTTTCTGAGTTTTCAAGGATTCTATTAAATAACGTTTAAACGATGCTGTTAGCCGTGCTAGTACGGTTTTATTGTATTGTAGGGCAACTAAATCTAATTGTTCTAAATGATCGATTAAAAATTGCTCTGATAAAAGCGGATTGGCATAACATATATAACGAAATGGAAGGTAATCAAAGTAGGGCATTAGTTTACTTGGATGTTCCTTTATAGCAAATCGACACCACTCAACATATTGATCTAAAAATACGCGGTCATAGGGTAGTTTTTTATATAATTCTTCATCAATTGAGTCGAATTGTTGAAAAACTGAAAAATGATTAAAATCGTCAACATTAAAGTGTTCTGGAAACACTATTTTTTTAAATACATTTTTTAAATGAAATGTATTTTTTGGTTTCGTCGTAACAAAACTATACGTACCAATTGCACCACGTTCTTCTAGTAAGATATAGGCAAGCTCTTGACGTTGGTCACGCGTTAACTTACTTTCTTTCGGGAATTTTACTGCAGCGAAGTATTGTGCGCTGGCCATGTCGTAGAAAAACTTATAATCTCCTTCTTTAGTATAAGGTTCTTCCGACATGTTTTTTTGCCAATAAAGTAAGGCACCATGAACTGGAGCGTAATTAGAAAACGTAATATTTGCGATTGAAAATATATTTTGTGTAAGAGAATCATCATAAAGAACCTTTATAAATTCAATTTTTTTAATTTTTAACATCAAAACACCTCCAGTAGCTTTATTATAAACTTTTATAAGAAATCTCGCTTGACAAGAAAAAAATATTTTCAAAAAAGGTTTAATTTTTTGAATGATGGGTATGTTATAAATAGTAAAGTTACAGTCACTTAAGTTTTATCAGCAAGTGTTAATAGCAAAAATATAAGCAGTTCGTTTTAAATAATTAATATTGTGATTTCAACTATCTTCGTTGTATGCGTTTTTTGATATGAAAACGTTTTTGGACATCAATTAGGTAATTAGCAACAAAATGCTTTAACGAAGCTTTTCGAAAGATGCCTTCAATTTGGCGAGCCCAATGCATACACGAAAAGGTATATCCATTGAATAAGTTAGCTCAAACGTAATATTAAAGTTAGACTATCGTTCAGTTTTTCACAACTAAATAGGAATTACCGACTGTAACTTTACAGCACTCCTTTATCCCAGAAGGAGTGTTTTTTATTGTGTAAAACTTGATATAATATTTATATCATAAAATGGATTGGGGTTTTAAGATGTGGAAGTTAATTAATGGAAAGCTCATCCAAACAACGGACGAAACACGAGTTCGTTACAAAACTCGTATTAGCGCGGAAATGGTAGAGCAATTAAAAGTCCTAGCAGCTGAAAATGATACCTTTATCGGATATTTGCTTGAAGATGGCTATAGCAAGTTATTACAAAGTGCGACAATTACATATAATAAAGTGATGCGTCCAAAAGACAGAATTGAATTTCGTACCACATGTGATAAAGAATTGCTACAAGCGATGAAGGATTTTGCGGAGCAGCATCACTTAAATTTAAATGATTGTATTGAAGCAAGCATTTCATTTATTAACGCCGAAGAAGTTAAAAATGCTGGCTGGCGTTATCGGGTAGAGTTACAATAACAATTAAAAATCGTTTTAAAAGATTCTAAAAGTCTATTGTAATTAATTGTATGAAGTAAAATTGTTGTTATGTAGATGATTCACTTGGTATGGATAAAAAAATAAGAGCACCGCAACGTCATTAGCTCTTATTTTCATCTACCACTTTTAATTTGTTGTTGCAAAAATCAACATTGCTACATAATATAAGTATATCGTTATATAATTATGGAGGTGCAAAATGGACATTGAACTAATTGAGAAACAATTAAAAGCTGTAGCAGATGCGAACCGCCTAAAAATCCTTGCTTGTTTAAAAAAAGGAGAGGTATGTGTTTGTGATTTCACGGATGTATTAGGAATCTCGCAACCAGCAGTTAGTCAGCATTTAAGAAAGTTAAAAGAGGCTGGCATTATTGCAGAACGCAAAGTTGGGACGTGGAAGCATTATCGTATTCAAGAGAATCAAACTACGCTAATGCACAGCATACTGGCTTCTATCGATGAAGCGTGGACATGTGGGTGTAAAACTGATTGTGAATGTATGGAGGGTTAAAAATTGAATATGTTTTTTATTGCGGCACTCATTTTTATCGTGACGCTTATTTTTGTTATTTGGCAGCCAAAGGGACTTAACATTGGCTGGTCTGCGATGACAGGAGCTGTGATAGCGCTATTAGTAGGTGTTGTTGATTTTGGAGATGTCGGTACAGTAATCGATATTACGTGGAATGCTACGTTATCGTTTATTGCGATAATTTTAATTTCACTTGTGTTAGATGAAATCGGATTGTTTGAATGGGCAGCCCTTCATATGGCACGTGCCGCTAAGGGTAGTGGTATCAAAATGTTTGTGTATGTCAGCTTACTAGGTGCAGTTGTTGCAGCATTATTCGCAAATGACGGGGCTGCATTAATTTTAACGCCTATCGTACTTGCAATGGTTCGAAATTTGAAGTTTAGTGAGAAAATGATTTTCCCTTTTATTATGGCAAGTGGTTTTATTGCAGATACAACAAGCTTACCGTTTATCGTTAGTAACCTAGTGAATATCGTATCCGCAGATTTCTTTAATATCGGTTTTGTGGAATATGCTTCGCGTATGATCATTCCAAATTTATTTTCGTTAACAGCGACGATTGTTGTCCTGCTAATTTACTTCAACAAGTCGATTCCGCGTGAATACGATGAAGCGATGTTAAAAGTACCAAAGCAAGCCATCAAGGATATGAAAATGTTCAAGTTGTCTTGGTTTGTACTGGCAATTTTAGTTGTAGGGTACTTTTTAAGTGAGTTTATCGGTGTGCCAGTATCGCTGGTCGCAGGACTTATAGCGATTTTCTTCTTAGTGATGGCACGAAATAGTGCAGTTGTTGATACAAAAGCCGTGGTAAAAGGTGCTCCTTGGAATATCGTATTTTTCTCAATTGGAATGTATGTTGTCGTTTATGGCCTTGGAAATGCAGGACTGACACCGGCCTTAGCTAGCGTTATTGAATGGACAGCCGCGCAAGGTTTATTTGTTGCTACAGTCGGTATGGGCTTTATCGCTGCGTTCTTATCCTCTATGATGAACAATATGCCAACTGTCATGGTCAATGCCTTATCGATTCAAGAAACCCATACAACAGGTATTGTGCGTGAGGCTTTAATTTATGCAAATGTTATTGGTTCAGATTTAGGACCGAAGATTACACCAATTGGCTCATTGGCAACGTTAGTTTGGTTATATGTACTGTCACAAAAAGGTGTGAAAATTTCATGGGGAACTTACTTTAAAACGGGTATTATCCTAACGATTCCAATTCTTTTATTTACGTTAATTGGATTATTCATAACATTATTAGTTTTTTAATTATGGTAGTTTATAAAGGTAGTTGGAATAGATGAAGCGAACTGGGCCATATTTCAATGCGTGATACCATTATGGCGCGGTTTGAAAAGTTTGTAAAAGAAGAACTACATTAAGAAGTTAATTTATTGGAGGGGCAAAAATGAAAAAAATCTCAATTTACGAACCTGCAATGTGTTGTCCTACAGGTCTTTGTGGACCATCAATTGATCCAGAATTATTACGTATGTCATTTATTATGAATAATATAAAAAATACAGAAATAGATGCAATACGCTTCAATTTAACAAATGAACCACAAGTGTTTGTTGAAAATAAACAGATTAATGATTTATTAATGGCGGAAGGGATGGAATGTTTACCTGCAACGTTTGTTGAAGACGAATTAGTATTAAAGGGTAGCTATCCAACAACTGCACAATTTGCTGAGTGGACTGGTTTATCAGAAGAAGAACTTTTGAAAAAACCAAAAGTACGTCTATCTATTGGAGTGAAGAAGTAATGGAACGATTTACACGTGACCATTTTCCAACAACCCCTTTTCTATTCTTTACAGGCAAGGGGGGCGTCGGAAAAACATCCGCAGCAAGTAGCCTTTCATTAGCATTAGCAGCAGAAGGAAAAAAAGTGCTGCTAATTAGCACGGACCCCGCTTCCAATTTACAAGATATATTTGGTCAAACGTTAAAAAATGAACCAACAAAAATCGATGGGACGAACAACCTGTTTGCATTAAATCTAGATCCAGAGCAAGCAGCGGCGAGCTATAAAGAGCAAATGGTGGGGCCATATCGTGGAAAGTTACCAGAAGTAGTAATTCAAAATATGGAAGAGCAATTATCTGGTGCATGTACTGTTGAAATTGCAGCATTCAATGAATTTGCGATGTTGTTAACGAATGAAACGTATACAAAGCAGTATGACACGATTGTCTTTGATACAGCACCAACAGGGCATACACTACGTTTACTTCAATTACCTTCAGCATGGTCAACATTTTTAGATGAAAACACAACAGGTACTTCCTGCTTGGGTCCTTTAAAAGGGCTTGAACCACAGCGTGAAATTTATAAAGAAGCAGTTGCTCAGTTAACGAATCCTAGTCAAACAACATTAATACT
>JAZUES010000084.1:0-68219 GCA_045640265.1 Solibacillus sp. | reverse complement strand
GGTGTAAAAACTTTTACTCAAATTTAAGGAGTGTTTAAACAATGGCAATCGAAAAAACATTTTTAATGGTTAAACCAGACGGCGTTGAACGTCAAGTAATCGGTGATATCGTAGACCGCTTTGAACGTCGTGGTTTCGTTTTACGCGGAGCTAAATTAATGACAGCTTCTCGTGAATTAGCTGAAGCACACTATGCTGAGCACGCTGAGCGTCCATTCTTCGGTGAATTAGTAGACTTCATCACTTCAGGTCCTGTATTCGGTATGGTTTGGGAAGGCGAGAACGTTATCGCTTTAGCTCGTAACATGATGGGTGCTATTAATCCACAAGATTCAGCTCCTGGTACAATCCGTGGTGACTACGCTGTAACTTTATCTCACAACGTAATTCACGGTTCTGACTCTGTAGCTTCTGCTGAACGTGAAATCGGTTTATGGTTCACTGAAGGTTTAGCTTAATAATTTTGAGCTTCTTTCAAAGTCATCACTTTATGTGATGGCTTTTTTCTTTTATTAAGAACTATGTAAAGCTTAAATAATGCTATAATAAATCTGAATAATGAAACTATATAGAAAATATAAACGTATAAAAAGTATCGACTGAAAATAAGGAGGATGTTTATGTGGGTTTTTGCAGTGGTTTTTGCAGTGGTTTCGGCAATGGCAGTTGGAGCCATAGCAGTAATTACAGATGCTCGCAATGAAAGTAAACGTATTGATGTGGAAAAATTGAATAAAGAAATCGAACTGGAAAAATTACGCCTCGAAAACTTTGAAAAAGAAACAGAAAAAATGCGGTTAGAATTAGAACATTCAAAGCAGCTTTTAATAGAGCATAAACAAAAGTTATGATAATAATATTATACATACGGTTTAGTTAAGGGAGTGAGGAGTATGTTCTTTTGGGTAGTAGTAATGGTTATTTTTGTAGTAGGGATTTTATCTGATACGTATACTAAAAATAAAAAAATCGAATTAAAGCGGATCGATAAAGAAATAGAGCTCGAAAAGTTGCGTCTTGAAAACTATGATAAAGAAACGGAAAAGATGAAATTAGAATTAGAGTACACAAAGCAGCACCTTTTAGAAACGAAACAATCAAATAGTATTGAATATAAATAAGGGAGCGAAAGTCCACATGGAGGATATCATCATTCTATCTATTATTTTTGGATCAGGTGCTTTAATCGCTTTAACAGCTATTTTTACAAACCATAAGCGATCAAGTATAAAATTACAAATCCAAATGCTTGAAAAAGAATCCCAGTTAGAGCAGATTCGATTAGATAGTTATAAAGTAGAAACAGAAAAAATGAAACTTGAACTTGAACAATCCAAACAACTTTTGATTGAAACACGCAACGACTAGTATTTGTGTAACAAATTCTATTTCAGAATATGACATTTTCAGCTATAATAGGCTTAAGATACATGAGGGGAAAGATGAAAATGTCAGATTACGAACAATTTATAGATGGCATCAAGCGCAAAACAGGCATAGATTTATTCCTTTATAAAGAAGCGCAAATGAAGCGCCGTTTAACTTCATTATATGAAAAGAAGGGCTATAAAAACTTTATTGAGTTTTTTGCTGCCTTAGATAAAGATCGTGATTTAATGAATGAGTTTTTAGATCGCATGACAATAAACGTATCTGAATTCTATCGTAATGGAAAGCGCTGGGAAGTATTGCAAAATAAAATTTTCCCAATGCTACTTCAAACAAATAAGCGTCCTAAAATTTGGAGTGCCGCTTGTTCAACTGGTGAAGAGCCATATAGCTTAGCGATGGTGTTATCACATCATGTACCATTATCACAAATCGGTATATTAGCAACTGATTTAGATGAAAACGTGATTCAAAAGGCAAAGTTAGGGTTGTATCCTGAGCGTTCTTTAGTAGAAGTACCAAAAGATATACAAGCAAAATACTTCGATAAAGAAGGCCAGTTCTTCAAAGTAAAAGATGAAATTAAACGAACAGTTACATTTAAAAAACATAATCTATTAAAAGATAATTATGAATCGAATTTTGATCTAATCGTTTGCCGAAATGTCATGATTTACTTTACAGAAGAAGCAAAAGATCAAATTTATGAAAACTTTAGTAAAGCATTGCGTCCTGGTGGAATTTTATTCGTTGGTTCAACTGAGCAAATTTTCAACCCTGCACGTTATGGTTTTGAAGTAGAGGATACGTTCTTCTATCGAAAAAAATAGTTCAACAATTATAAATGCTATATATGAGTATGAGTGCTGTAAAAGCTTGAAGAAGTAGCCACTTTTGTGAGAAAAGTGACCTTTATACGAGATAATAAACGCTTTTCGTACAATTAGTGAAAAGCGTTTTTTGGTTATTTTTCGCTTACTCATGCATTACTTTGTAAATAAAACGTTCAGAATATTCTAATATAATCATGAGATAGAACAAAACGATACTGCGAATTAAAATGAAATATGTTATAGTGAAAAATAAATACTTTAGCGAGTTGAAGGGAGAAAGTGTTTAATGCGTTATTTAACTGCAGGTGAGTCACATGGACCACAATTAACTACGATAATCGAGGGGTTACCATCACTTTTACCAGTGACAGCAGAAAAAATAAATTATGATTTAAAACGTCGTCAAGGTGGTCACGGTCGAGGGCGCCGTATGCAAATTGAAACCGATACAGTGGAAATTGTTTCAGGTGTACGACATGGGAAAACACTAGGCTCTCCAGTTGCACTTGTTGTAACGAATGATGATTGGAAGCACTGGACGAAAATTATGGGGGCAGAAGAGCTACCAGAAGATATCGATCCAGCTGAAATTAAACGTCAAATATCACGTCCACGTCCAGGACACGCAGATTTAGTCGGCGGGATGAAGTATGGACATCGTGATTTGCGAAATGTGTTAGAGCGTTCAAGCGCACGTGAAACGACAGTGCGTGTAGCAGTTGGTTCGGTTGCAAAGGCATTATTAAATGAACTCGGCATTTCAATTGTTGCACATGTTACTGAAATTGTAGGCATTAAAGCAGATGCACAACTTTTAGAAGGTAAATCGGTAGCTGAAATTCGTACGATTGTAGAAAAGGATCCTTGTTACTGTGTAGATGCTGAAGCTTCAGCAAAAATGGTTCAAGCAATTGATGATGCCAAACAAGCTGGCGATTCTATTGGTGGTGTTGTCGAAGTCATCGTTGAAGGCTTACCAGCAGGGATTGGCTCATACGTACACTACGACCGTAAGCTAGATGCAAAGTTAGCTGCTGCAATGTTAAGCATTAACGCATTCAAGGGTGTAGAGTTCGGTATCGGTTTTGAAATGGCTCGTAAAAAGGGTTCGGAAGTACATGATGAAATTTTATGGGATGAAGAGCATGGTTATACACGCGCTACGAATCGTTTAGGCGGTCTAGAAGGCGGTATGACAACAGGTATGCCAATTGTCGTACGGGGCGTTATGAAGCCAATCCCTACCTTATATAAGCCACTACAAAGCGTAGATATCGAAACGAAAGAACCATTTAAAGCAAGCGTAGAACGTTCAGATAGCTGTGCAGTTCCGGCGGCATCGATTGTTGCAGAACACGTCATTGCCTGGGAAATCGCCAATGCCATCGTTGAACAATTCCATAGCGATCAACTACCACAATTAAAAGCGCAATTAGATGACATGCGCAACTATACAAAGGAGTACTAATATGGAGATTCCAGTTCGTGCTGCATCTCATTCGTATGCTGTGACGATTGGGAAAGGCATATTAAAAGAAGCAGTAGCATCTCATGAAAAACTGTTTAAAAAAGCAGATAAAATCATCGTGTTAACAGATGAAAATGTTTGGGCTGCACAACAGCAATATTTTGAAGAGAATTTTCCACATGCATTTCATGTATTTGTTATGCCTGCCGGTGAAAAATGTAAAACGTTTGAAAACTTTTTAGCCACACAAACATTTTTACTTGAACAAAAATGTACACGAAAATCACTTGTCATTGCATTTGGTGGTGGTGCGGTTGGTGATTTAGCGGGCTTTGTAGCAGCTACGTATATGCGTGGTATTCCGTTCATTCAAGTACCAACAACGATTTTAGCGCATGATTCAGCAGTCGGTGGTAAAACAGCAATCAACCACATGCTTGGAAAAAATATGATTGGTGCCTTTTATCAACCACAGGCAGTATTTTACGATACGAACTTTTTACATAGCTTAAATGAAAAAGAAGTTCGTTCAGGAATGGCAGAAGTCATAAAACATGCATTAATCTCTGATGCACAGTGGGTAGAAGAATTACTTGAAGGGGAGCATGTGACCCAATTACCTGAAGAACTACTAGCTAATTATTTAGCACACGGTGTTCAAGTTAAAGCGAGCATTGTAGAGCAAGATGAAACAGAGCAATCAGTGCGAAAGTACTTAAATTTAGGTCATACGTATGGTCATGCAATTGAAGCAGCAGCAGGCTATGGTCGTGTCGCACATGGCGAAGCAGTGATGATTGGTTTAGTGTATTGCTTACTTTTATGTGAACGCTACGGCAATATCAATCATTTGTTTACGAAGCGATTTTTAAATTTTGCTATAGAAAATGGCTATCCATTCGAAGCGGTCCATGAATTTACATTTGATCAATTAACGGAGTATCTACTGAAAGACAAAAAAGCGGACTACGGTGAGTTACAGTTCGTGTTATTAGATATAATTGGGAAACCATTCGTTCAAAAAATTGAACTTGCTGAATGTAGAGAGATTGACGAACAACTTAGAAGTTTACTATCGGAGGTGTAAGCATGATTCGAGGCATACGAGGTGCCATTACAATAACAGAAGATCTACCACAATATGTTTGGGATGAGACGGCAAAGCTTGTACAAGAAGTCGTAAAACAAAATGCGATTAAACCGGAAGATATCGCATCTGTAACGATTTCCACAACTCCAGATATTCGTTCAGCATTCCCAGCAAAGGCAGTGCGTACACTGGAAGGCTGGCAATACGTACCGATTATGTGCATGCACGAAATGGATGTACCTGGTGCATTACCCTTATGTATTCGTGTATTAATGCATGTGAATACAGATACACCTCAACATGAGATTCACCATGTGTATTTAAATGAAGCAGTGAAATTACGCCCAGATTTAGTGAAATAGCGGCCAAATAGAGGAGACGTTTACGATGAAGTGGAAACAACAATTATTTGGAATGAAAGCTTACCAACCAGGGAAGCCCATTGATGAAGTAAAAAAACAGTTTGGATTAGAAGAAGTTGTGAAGTTAGCATCCAATGAAAATCCGTTCGGTAGCTCATCTAACGTAAAACAATTTTTACAAGCGGATGCATCAAACCATGCCATTTATCCTGATGGGTACGCTCAAAATTTACGTACAGCTTTAGCAAACTTTTACAGTGTAGAAGAAAGCGAACTCATTTTAGGAAATGGTTCGGACGATTTAATCTCTATTATCACACGTGCATTACTATATCCAGGGATTAATACGGTCATGGCGGATCTTTCCTTCTCTCAATATTGGCATAATGCTGAAATAGAAGGCGCAGAAGTTCGCAAAGTTCCGATGAAAGACGGTGTTCACGATTTGGATGCGATGTTAGCAGCAATCGATGAAAATACTTCAGTCGTTTGGGTATGTAATCCAAATAATCCAACAGGAACACTTGTATCTGATGAAGAGTTAAGTGCCTTTTTAGCAAAAGTGCCTGAAGATGTATTTGTCGTGTTAGATGAAGCGTACATTGAATATGTAAACACATCAAAATTTAAAGATACATTACATTACTTCCGCGATTATAAAAATTTAATTTTACTTCGCACATTCTCTAAAGCGTATGGCTTAGCTTCATTCCGTGTTGGATATGGGATTGCACAAGCAGATGTTATTGCGAAATTAGATCCAGTGCGTGCGCCGTTTAACAATACGATTCTAAGTCAAAGTGTGGCACAAATTGCACTTGCTGACCAAGAGTATATAAAAAGTTGCCGTGAAGCCAATGAAATCGGTAAAAAGCAATATGTCGCATTTTGTGAAAAGCATAATCTACACTACTTCCCATCTCAAACAAACTTTATCATGTTTGAAGTGAAAACGAGCAGTCAAGTTGTGTTTGAAGAAATGATGAAGCGCGGCTTTATTATTCGAAGTGGAGCTGCCCTTGGTTTAGATGGATATATTCGTGTCACAATTGGCACAGAAGCGCAAAATGCGAAGTTTTTACAATTGCTTGAAGACGTATTGACGGAGCAAGGAGTCTTTGCATGACACGTAATGTTTTCGTAATCGGACTTGGACTAATTGGCGGATCCGTTGCACTCGCTCTACAAAAGGCTCCGCGTACGAAAGTGTTTGGCTACGACTCCCATGAAAAAACAAGACAATTAGCTAGCACATTAGGCGTTGTGCACGAAGTAGTAGATGATCCAGCTACATTTGCCAAACAAGCAGATGTCATTATTTTTGGTACACCCGTTAACGTTACGCTCCAATTTATGGAGCAATTAAAATCATGGGACTTAAAACGCGGCGTTATCCTTACAGATACAGGTAGTACGAAAGTGCAAATCATGGAGAAGGCTGCCGAATTGCGCCAACTTGGTATCACGTTTATCGGGGGGCATCCAATGGCAGGCTCGCATAAAAGTGGAATTACCGCTGCGAAGCCGTACTTACTCGAAAATGCGTATTATATGTTAACACCAAATGAAGGTGAAGAAATCGAGAAGCTTTCCGCACTTGATGATTTGTTAAAATTTACGTTAGGGAAGATGGTGGTCGTGGATGCGAAAGTGCATGACCATATGACAGCAGTTGTCAGTCACTTCCCGCATATTGTTGCTGCTTCGTTAGTCCATCAGTTAAACTTTGAGAAGAAAGCTTTTCCGATGACGACATCACTAGCAGCAGGTGGCTTCCGTGATATTACACGTATAGCCTCATCAAATCCAGCGCTTTGGCGTGATATAACAATGCAAAATCGTAAAGAGCTTGTTGGCCAGTTAGATACATGGCTTGAGGAAATGAATCGTGTACGACAATTGCTTAAAGAGGGCGATGAAACGGCGATTGAAACGTATTTTTCACATGCACGTGATGTTCGAGATAGTTTACCAATAGCAAATGGTGCGTTATATGTGCCGTATGATTTATATGTAGATATCCCAGACTATCCAGGTGTTATTTCAGAAATAACAGGCTATTTAGCTGAAGAAAATATTAGTATTACAAATATTCGTATCGTGGAAACACGCGTCGATGTTTTCGGGATTCTTGTGATTAGTTTCCAATCAAATGTAGACCGTGAACGTGCCGCAAAGTGTATTGCCCATAAGGCAAATTACGATACGCATATTTCATAAACATCGCATCTCGCTACTCTAGGCGAGATGTATTTTTCTAGGGAGGGATTTTATTGACTTCAAAAATGTTGAATTATAGACAATCATCATTACAAGGTGAAATTACTGTACCCGGTGATAAATCTATTTCTCACCGTTCAGTGATGTTTGGGTCGATTGCAAAAGGTAAAACAACGGTGAATGGTTTTTTATTAGGCGAAGATTGCCTGAGTACGATTGATTGCTTTAAAAAGCTTGGCGTTCATATTGAAGTAGACGGAACGAATGTTACGATTGAAAGTCCAGGCATGGAAAACTGGATGGAACCGAAAGAAGTACTTTATACGGGAAACTCTGGTACGACAACACGTTTAATGCTCGGCATTCTATCAGGCACGAATTTACATACGGTCATGACGGGTGATGCTTCAATTGGCAAGCGTCCAATGCGTCGCGTAGCAGATCCACTTCGTTTAATGGGTGCGCAAATCGCGGGCCGTGAAAATGGACAATTCACACCGCTTGCGATTCAAGGTAGTCCTCTAAAAGCAATTGATTACAAAATGCCTGTAGCAAGTGCACAAGTGAAATCTGCTATTTTACTTGCTGGACTTCGTGCGGAAGGAACGACGATTGTTCGTGAACGTGAAGTATCACGTGATCATACTGAGCGTATGCTACGTCAATTTGGCGCGGATATTTCAGTAGAAGACGGAGTTATTTCATTTGAAGGAGGTCAAGCGTTAACAGGGACACATGTGAATGTACCTGGTGACATTTCATCCGCGGCCTTTTTCTTAGTAGCGGGTGCCATTACAGAAAATAGCCGAATTGTGATGAATAATGTCGGCGTAAATGAAACGCGCGATGGCATTATTGAAGTACTTCAAAATATGGGTGCCCAAATGACGATTGAGATTGATGATGAAAAGGCGGCAGAACCAACTGCAACGATTACCATCGAAACCTCTCAATTACAAGGAACGACGATTTCGGGTGCAATCATTCCTCGTTTAATTGACGAAATTCCGATTATTGCGCTACTTGCAACACAAGCGAAGGGTAAAACCATTATTAAAGATGCCGAAGAATTAAAAGTAAAAGAAACGAACCGCATTGATGCAGTAGTCAATGAACTAAAAAAATTAGGCGCTAACATTGAAGCAACAGATGATGGCATGATTATTGAAGGCCCAACTGCTTTACACGGGGCTACTTTAAAAACATATGGCGACCACCGCATCGGCATGATGGGGGCAGTCGCTGCACTTATTGCAGAAGGAAAAGTAGAACTAGACGACTCAGAATGCATCGCAGTATCCTATCCTAACTTCTTCGAACATGTAGAAAGCTTAATCAAATAATCAAAAATTGCGGCGAATCAACTCGCCGCTTTTTTATAGCGGAAATTTTCAATAAGTGAAATATTACGACAATTATTTATCAAAGCGGCTTAATAGAATCTTTATTTAGATGTAATAGCTCTGACAATCCCCTAAATATGTATATTTTTATCCATATAATAAACAAATAAAAAAAATCAACTACTTTTCCTTGTGAAGCGTCCCGCAGTTGTGTAGCATAATATTGATAAAGTAGGAAAAGGTGAGTAACTATGGAACAATTAATACAAGCAATCCAAGAAGGAAATCTACAATTAATCGATCAACTTCTTGAATCATTTTTAATGGATGCTGAACCATCAGCACAATATGAAGTTGCCGAGGCATTAACACATTACGGTTATATGAACGAAGCAAACCGTGTATTTGAACATTTACAATTTTTATTCCCAGAAGAAGCACAAATTGCAATCGATCGTGCAGGTGTTTTAATCGAACTTGGCGAAGAAGATGATGCACTAGATTTATTAATGGCTATAAAAGATGATGCACCAGAGTACCCGCAAGCATTATTAGTATTAGCTGATTACTATCAAATGCAAGGATTATTCGAAGTAGCAGAAATCCGTATTAACGAAGCGTTACAAATTTTACCGAATGAGCCATTATTACAATTTGCAAAGGCAGAACTATTATTCGAAACTGGACGTTTTTCAGAAGCTGTTCGCATTTATGAAGAACTTTATGAAATGGATAAGAAGTTTGCAGGTACAGTACTTGCTCAGCGCCTAGCTGAAGTATACCGTGCGGGTGCAGCGTATGAGACTGCGCTTGATTATTATATGGAAGCGCTTGAAGAGGAAGTATCACCAGATTTATTATTTGGTTCGGGTTATGCAGCTTTCCAAATTCAAAACTATGAATTAGCGATTAAGCAATTAGAAGATTTAAAAGAGCTTGATCCTGATTACTTCGCAGCCTATTTATTATTAGCGGAAAGCTATGCAATGCAAGAAGATAACGAGCGTGCTTTAAAGGTCATTAAAGAAGGTTTAAAACGTGACGAATATGATAAGTCATTATTCTTATTTGCTGGAAAAATGGCGCTGAAAAATAGTAAACCTGACGAAGCCATTGAGTTTTTAAATGAAGCGATTGCACTTGACCCAGAGTATATGGAAGCTATTTTAGTACTAATGTCTGTTTATAGCACACAAAAACGCTATGAAGATGTTATAGAGCTATTTGAACAATTACAAAAAAATGAGTTTGAATGGGTGTCGTTATATCCGTTCGTTGCGAACGCCTATAATGAAGAAGAACAATTTGATAAAGCATACGAAATTTATACACTCGCATATAATGATTTCAATGAGGACGTCGAGTTTTTAGAAAAATATTGCCTGTTCCTAGTTGAGGATGGCAAACAGAAAGAAGCGAAAAAAATCGCTCAAAAGCTTGTAGAATTACAACCTACCGAACAGCAATGGCATGACCTATTAGAGCGATTTGAGTAAAGGGAGGATTGCATGTTGACGTATTCCGTACCATTACATGATAAAAAGGTCTTCATTAGATGGTTCTTAAAAAATTTCCAACTGAAACGTCGAGAAGGGGTATGGATTTTAAATTACTTATTAAGTAACGATGAATTGTTAGAAAATGTCCACTTTGTTGACGATGCTCATTATTGTCCAAGAGCAATTGTCATGTCGACTGTGGAAACGACGAGCATACCATTTCGATTTTACAAAGAAAATATTATGACTTCAGATGCAGAAAAATCGTTTCATGAATTACGTTTAAATGCACAGAAGTCAATGTATGTGCAATTAAACTTTCCAAATATACCGCCAGATCCTTTGTATTTGGCGGTTTTAGAGGAAAATCCATATGTTCCGAATGATGTTGTTATTAATGAAAAGGACCGAATTGCTGCAGAGAAACTACTTGAAAATAGTTTGTTTGAATTTCAAGAACAACAAATTTTAAATGAAATTGATGATGCCCTTGATGCAGGCGATAAAGAACGCTTTTTTGAATTATCGAATTTATTGCAGGCTTTAAAGCATTCAAAATAAGGAAACTACTATAGAATACAAACTTTATTGTGATTCAGGGGGAATTTTTGTGATTTTTAAAGTTAGTGATGTTGAACAGTTCCAAGCAAATAAACAATTTATCGATACAGCGATTGTTCCACTAGTTCAATTAGATTTTTCAGAGCAGGGGATTAAACAGAGTAGTTCTGCAACAGAATATTTAATGACATTAACAGCTTTTGTTGAACAACAGTTTCGTGGTCGATTAGTGCTACTGCCACCATTTTCTTATACGGATCAAACAAGAGATGTTAATTTAACATATTCTTTGCAACAACAATTAACAGATTCAGGTTTTAAATCTGTCATATTTATGACATGTGATTCGAAATGGAATACACAAAAAGAACAATGTGATATTATTTGGTTACCATCTATTCCATTAGAATCCATGGATAAAACTGTAAAACAACGCATTCTAGAGGAACAAATTAAACAAATTATTCCTGTATTAACAAAAGTTTGGTCATAATTGGAATAAATTAGTTTCATTAAATGTTCACAAAGTATACTTTTGGAAATGAATGCAATATTGACCAAGTTATTCACATGATATATCATAGATATGTCCTAGTTATTTACTATTTGTAAAAGTATATGTCCGTTGGACTGACCTTTTAGTAAGAGGGGGGAAAAATATGAGTAATAATCGAGTTACGCGACGTCAATTTTTAACGTACACAATTACTGGTGTAGGTGGATTTATGGCGGCTGGTATGTTAATGCCAATGGTTCGTTTTGCAATTGACCCAATTCTTCAAACGAAGGAAGAAGGAGATTTCGTACAGACGAGTCAAAAAGTTACAGATATCACAGAATCACCAGTAAAAGTTGACTTCTCGTATGAACAAACAGATGCTTGGTACAAATCAGAAGTTTCTGATGCAGCTTGGGTTTACAAGGAAGGCGATCAAATTATTGCATTGTCACCTGTATGTAAGCACTTAGGATGCACAGTGAACTGGGAAAGCAATCCAGACTTCGCAAATCAATTCTTCTGTGCATGTCATGGAGGACGTTATGAGAAAAATGGTGTAAACGTAAAAGGGACACCGCCAGTTGGTCCGCTTGATATGTATGAAGTGGCAGAAAACGATGGCTTCTTAATGCTTGGGAAAAGAATCGCAAACACACACAGTTAATAAGTTAGGGGGTACGACACAGTGCTAAACAAAATTTATGATTGGGTCGATGAACGTTTAGATATTACTCCTATTTGGCGTGATATTGCCGACCACGAAGTGCCAGAGCACGTTAACCCTGCCCATCACTTTTCAGCATTCGTATACTGTTTCGGGGGATTAACATTCTTCATTACAGTAATTCAAATTTTATCTGGTATGTTCTTAACAATGTACTATGTACCAGACGTTGAAAATGCTTGGAAGTCAGTTTATTACTTACAAAACGAAGTAGCATTCGGTGAAATCGTACGTGGTATGCACCACTGGGGGGCTTCATTAGTTATCGTAATGATGTTCTTACATACGCTTCGTGTATTCTTCACAGGTTCATACAAGAAACCTCGTGAATTAAACTGGTTAGTTGGTGTAGGTATTTTTGGGGTTATGTTAGGTTTAGGTTTCACAGGTTATTTATTACCTTGGGACATGAAAGCGTTATTTGCAACAAAAGTAGCTTTAGAAATTGCTGCTTCAGTACCATTCCTTGGTGATACGATTAAAATTTTACTTTCTGGTGACTCTACGATCATCGGTGCACAAACTTTAACTCGTTTCTTTGCAATTCACGTATTCTTCTTACCTGCAGTACTATTTGCATTATTGGCAGTTCACTTTATTATGATCCGCAAACAAGGTATTTCAGGTCCTCTATGATCTGAATCAAACTTTATAATTTACTAAAGGAGGGGACACATTATGCAACGCGGAAAAGGTATGAAGTTCGTTGGAGATTCTCGAATTAAAGCGAATAACCGTATGGCGAACGTACCGAAAGATTATACCGAGTATCCTGGTAAAACAGAAGCTTTCTGGCCAGATTTCTTATTAAAAGAGTGGATGGTAGGAGCTGTATTCTTAATTGGATATTTACTGTTAACTGTCGCTCACCCTTCACCTCTTGAAGGTCCGGCAGATCCAACCAATGCATCTTATATTCCGTTACCGGACTGGTACTTCTTATCAATGTACCAATTATTAAAATATACGTATGCATCTGGTCCATATAATATCTTTGGATTAATTATTCCAGGTATCGCATTTATTACATTAGCTTTAGCACCATTCTTAGATACAACGCCAGAGCGTCGTCCATCTAAACGTCCTTTACCAGTAGCATTTATGTTATTAGGTATCGCTGCACTTATTTATACAACTTGGGAATCTGTTGAAGCGACTAACTGGGAAGTAGTTAATTCACAAGGTGAAATTACAGCTAAAGACTTAGGTTTATTACCTGATGTAGATGTTGATGAAACTTCTGAAGGTTATGAAATCTATCAAGCACAAGCATCTTGTATTGGATGTCATGGTGGGGACTTAGCTGGTGTTTCTGGTCCAATGTTATTAGGTAATGCATTAACAGCTGAAGAAGTAGCTAATGTAATCCACAATGGTCGTGGCGGTATGCCAGCTGGCGCATTTAGTGGTACGGAAGAAGAGCTTCAAGTTTTAGCTGAATTCATCGCTGGATTAAAAGAAGCAGAATAAGTTCTTTAAAAGAGGGTCAGTTTTCTGACTCTCTTTTTTTCAATATTTCAAATGTCTCGAATACTTGCGTAATGGTGCGTTATGTATATAATTAAAGACGTGTGTAGGCTTTTTAAGTTGCACAAAATACATAAGAAATGAATTTTATCAATAAGATGAAATGAAGGTGAATATATGAAACCACTCGTTATGCAATTGCAGTATTTATTGAATCAGCGTGTATTTTTAATGATTTTACTAGTAATTAATGTACTCGGTACAATATATGGCTATTATTGGTATATGGGACAACTTGCTATAACGGATCCAAAATATTATATATTTGTTCCGGATTCTCCAACCGCAAGCTTATTTTTTTGCTTGGCTATTGTAGGTTGGTTACTTGGTAAAAACTTTAAATTGATGGAAGTCTTAGCGCTTGTAACCCTGATTAAATACGGCTTATGGGCAGTTGTTATGAATCTTTTAACATTGCTTGATACAGGATATATTGGTTGGATGGGTTGGATGCTTGTGGCATCCCATTTTTTAATGGCTGTACAAGCCGTTCTTTATTTGCCTAAATATCGTTTTGAAATTTGGCATGTTATTGTCGCTGCTATATGGACGCTTCATAATGATGCGATTGATTATTTATTCGGACAAATGCCAATATACCGTGTCATTGACCAGTATCCAAGTGAAATTGGTTATTTCACATTTTGGCTATCTATTGCATGCATCTTGCTCGCCTTTTTAGAAAGTCGCAAGCGTGAATATTTGCAACGCCTGTAAAAACTATATAAAATTGAGAGTGAATTGTAAGATAGAGAAAGGAAGTATAAAAAAATGGGAATGTTTATTGTTTACTTTTTAATCGTGCTATTGTTACCTATTTACGCGCAAATGAAAGTAAAAAGCACATATAAAAAATTTGCGCAGGTACCAGCTGAAAAAGGAATGACTGGTGCACAAGTTGCTCGATATATTTTAGATCAACATGGCTTAGCAGATGTTCGTGTAGTACCGACACAAGGAGTACTTTCTGATCACTATAACCCAGCGACAAAAACAGTAGCATTATCTGAAGACAATTATTATAACTCTTCACTTGCAGGTACAGCGGTAGCGGCTCACGAAGTCGGCCATGCAATTCAACACGCAGAAGCGTATTCTTTCTTAACATTCCGTTCGAAATTAGTGCCAGTAGCAAGCTTTGCCTCGAATTTCTCTTGGATTTTTGTAATTATTGGGCTTCTTGCACAATGGTCAAATTTACTGTTAATCGGTATCGTACTATTAGCAGCAGGTGTGGTGTTCCAATTAATTACGTTACCAGTAGAGTTTGACGCTTCAAAACGTGCGATGAATGAAGTCGTTGCGTTAGGGATTATTAATAATACAGAAGAACGCTCTGCACGTAAGGTATTAAGTGCTGCAGCAATGACTTATGTAGCAGCAGCATCTGTTGCAGTATTAGAGCTACTTCGTTTAATTTTAATCTATACAGGTATGGGTAATTCTGATGACTAATATAAAAATGGTGCTTGGCTATTTAATCTGCCAAACACCATTTTTTTAATTTATCGGCTGTTTTTTTTCATCGAGTGTAAATCCTTCACCAGCCACGTCTCTTACATCCATAACAGATACGAATGCGTGAGGGTCTATAGTATGAATGATTGATTTTAAGCGAACAAGTTCGTTTCGTCCAACAACACAATACAGCACATCTCGGTGCTCTTTCGTATAATGGCCATGCCCATCAAAAATAGTAATACCTCGCCCCATTGATGTTGAAATGACATCTGCAATTTCTCCAGATTTTAAAGAAATAATGAAGACACCCTTAGCTGAATAAGCACCATCTTGTACAAGATCGATCACACGACCACTTACATAAACGGCTACTAACGTATACATCATTGAATGCGCATCTAAAAATGCGAGCCATGAAAGTAAAATAACTACAAAGTCAAAGGCAAACATTGTTTTACCCATGCTCCAACCAAGATATTTATTCGCTAATCGAGCTATAATATCCACGCCACCAGTTGTTCCACCAAATCGGAACACAATACCTAGACCGACGCCGACAAAAACACCCGCAAATAACGAAACAAGTAGCAAATCATCTTGTAAGTTCATCTGGAACTCGTATATTTGGAAAATTTTCAGAAACACTGATACGCTAATTGTTCCAACAAGTGTATAAATGAATGACTTTTTACCGAGTAAGCGCCATCCAAGGAAAAACATTGGGATATTTAATAGTAAATTCATTAATGCTGGGTCCCAATTTAGTGTAAAATATAAAATAAGTGTAATACCACTAAATCCGCCTTCACCAAGTTGGTTTTGCATATTGAAATGAACAAAACCAAAACTAAATAGTGCAGACCCGATTAAGATTCCGATTATATTTTGTAGCTTGATTCCTTGCATTGAAAGCCTCCTAGAACATATTTAGTTTAAACAAAGTTGCAAGTAGATGTTGCTATCCATTATGAACTTTAGGGAACAGCTCACTTTATTATGTTGTATTTTTCATAATTTGACAACATTCGATAAAAAACTGATTCAAGAATGTAGGAATCACTGTGTAATTACAATAAAATGTATATGTAATACAAGTTGTCCGTTTAAAACAGTAATGATAGTTCATTCGATTTAGACGAAAAATTATTGTATAAGGGAGTTATAGTTATGTCAATTAAAGTAGCCATTGCTGGAGCAAGAGGTAAAATGGGTGTAGAAGCCGTACATACAGTTATGAAAAACGATGGAATGAAACTTGTTGCCGTTTTGGATTATAAAGATGTTGGTCAAACTTTGGGCACGTTAGAAGTATTTCCAGATCATTTTGAAGTACCGATTTATACGGATTTTGAACAATTAGTAGCTGACACAAAGCCAGATGTGTTAGTTGATTTAACGAACCCCCATTGTGTTTATGAACATACAAAACAGGCATTATTGCATAGTGTTCGTCCAGTTATTGGCACAACAGGATTTACGGATGAACAATTACAAGAACTAACAGATTTATCGGTGGAAAAAGGGATTGGTTGTATTATTGCACCTAACTTCGCTATCGGTGCCATTTTAATGATGAAATTTGCAAAAGAAGCAGCTAAGTATTTCCCGGATATTGAAATAATCGAAATGCATCATGATCAAAAGCTTGATGCACCATCTGGAACAGGACTTAAAACTGCACAGATGATTAGTGAAGTTCGTGCTACCAAACAACAAGGTCATTTAGACGAAAAAGAAATTTATACTGGAGCACGAGGCGCAAATTATGATGGTATGCACATTCATTCGGTACGTCTTCCTGGTTTAGTTGCGCATCAACAAGTATTATTTGGAGGGACAGGTGAATTATTGACGATTCGACATGACTCCTTTAATCGTGGCAGCTTTATGGGCGGCGTTGCGTTTTGTATCGAAGAAGTCATGAAACGTAACACGTTAGTATACGGATTAGAGAACATTATTTAGAAACGAGATGAAATTTATGAAGATTGCATTAATAGCACATGATCGCAAAAAGGATAATTTAATTCAATTTGCTATCGCATATCGGGATATTATAGCAGAGCATGATTTATACGCGACAGGAACAACAGGTACGATGATTGAAGCAGAGACAGGACTACAAATTACGAAATTCCGTTCAGGGCCTCTAGGAGGAGATCAACAAATTGGTGCAATGATTGCCAACAACGATATGGATATGGTCTTTTTCTTCCGAGATCCATTGACTGCGCAACCACACGAACCAGATGTAATGGCGCTTGTACGTTTATGTGACCTATATCATATTCCATTAGCAACGAATATGGGGACAGCTGAGATTTTATTGAAAGGTTTACAAGAAGGCTTTGTAGACTGGAGAAAAATTGAGGAACGTAGACAATAGCGGATTAATTTATCGTACTTTAAGAAAGGATGGGGAGACGAGTGAAAAAATTGAAAATAGGTATCACATGTTACCCGACAGTTGGTGGTTCTGGCGTTATCGCAACAGAATTAGGAAAAATGTTAGCCGAAAGAGGTTATGAAATTCATTTCATTACATCCAGTGTGCCATTTCGACTGAATAAAATTTATCCCAATGTCTTTTTCCATGAAGTTGAAGTAAATAATTATTCGGTATTTCAATATCCACCGTATGACATTGCACTAGCTAGTAAAATGGCGGAGGTCGTAAAAGAAGAGCAATTGGATATTTTACATGTCCACTATGCAATTCCACATGCAGTTTGTGCGGTTTTAGCACGTGATATGAGCGGAGAAGACTTCGGAATTGTCACGACGCTGCATGGTACAGATATTTCTGTTTTAGGTGAAGATTCAACATTATCTTCTGCTATTAAATATGGGATTAATCGCTCAGATGCTGTAACAGCTGTTTCGAATGCGCTAAAGCAACAAACCTATGACTTGATCGATACGAATATGCCAATTGAAACAATCTACAATTTTGTTGATGAAAATGTATTTCGTCCAGTAAATCCTGGAAATTTAAAAGAACAGTTTGGTATTCGTGAAGATGAAAAGGTAATTATTCATATATCGAATTTCCGTAAGATTAAAAATTTACCAGACGTCGTCAATTCGTTCATACAAATTCGTGAAAAAATGCCAGCAAAATTATTGCTAGTAGGCGATGGACCTGAAAAGCACCGTGTGATGGAAATTGTAAAAGCTTCACCATATAAAAAAGATGTGCTGTTTTTAGGGAAACAAGAAAATATTACGGAACTTTTTGCGATTAGTGATTTGAAATTATTACTGTCAGAAAAAGAATCGTTCGGTTTAGTTTTACTAGAAGCAATGGCTTGTGGAGTACCAGGAATCGGTACCAATATTGGCGGAATTCCAGAAGTAATTGAGCATGATGTGAATGGCTATATCGTGGAACTAGGGGATACGAAGGCTGTTGCAGATTATGCGGTCGCGCTTCTACAAGATAAACAAAAGCACAATCAATTCCGTCTAGCAGCACTAGATTCGGTAGAGAAAAATTTCCATGAATCGAAAATTATTGAGCAGTATGAACGAATTTATGAAAGATTGGCGGTAAAGAAACATGTTTCCAAAACAGTGGCAAGCAGCGACTGAAGTCATTCACATCATTGAACAAGCAGGTTTTGAAGCCTATATTGTTGGAGGCGCAGTTCGGGATTTCTACTTAGATAAAAAAAATGCCGATGTTGATATTGCCACTAGTGCGCTGCCAGAGGAAATTCAATCAATTTTTTCTCAAACGATTGATGTTGGGATAGAACACGGGACAGTTTTAGTGCTTGATTGTGGAGAGCCGATAGAAGTCACAACTTATCGTACGGAATCGACGTATTCCGATCATCGTAGACCAGACGAGGTACATTTTGTTCGCAACTTAGAAGAGGATTTAAAGCGTCGTGATTTTACGATGAATGCAATGGCCCTTAATCAAACTGGGGACTATATTGATTTATTTAATGGTCGTGCCGATATTGATGCAAAAATTATTCGTGCTGTCGGTAATCCGAGTGAACGCTTTAAGGAAGATGCACTGCGTATGCTTCGGGCAATTCGATTTGCCGCGCAACTTGGTTTTACGATTGAAGAACAAACCTTACAAGCTATTAACGAACAGTCTCAATCGATATCCTATATCGCAATGGAGCGTGTTCAAGTCGAGCTTTCAAAGGCATGGACTTCAGCTTCTGTTTACCTTGCGATTGAATACATCGAACAAACGGGGTTAGCAGCCCATTTGGATGGGGAATTCAATGCTCTAGATTGGAAAGACTTCCATTCGAGTGATCGACAAGTAGGATGGGCTTATTTTTGTTTTATAAGCAATCGTGATACATCGTTGCTTGCAAAATATCGATTATCAAACAAAGATAAACAATTTACAAAGCAAGTTTTCGAGGCATATGACTGTATGCAAAACGGATTACAAGCTATTGATTATTTACGCTTTGATCTTTATATTTTACAAACGGCTTATCAGTTTGCGACATGGCGAAATGAAACACCATTAGTTACTTATGAGGAAATTGAGCGAAAAAAGCAGGCATTACCAATTCAGAATCCGAAAGACCTTGCTTTATCAGGGAAAGATGTCCTCGAATGGTCAGAGAGAAAGAGAGGGCCATGGATTAAAACCATATTAGATGCAGCTTTACTGGCTGTCATTGACGGCAAAGTGGTAAATGATAAACAACAGTTAAAGGAATGGTTTTATGCATTTAACGATGAAGGATGAAATAATACAACGCTTTTTAAACGCACAAGGTGAACCCATTTCTGGTCAACAATTGGCGGACGATTTTCAAGTATCTCGGACTGCCATTTGGAAACATTTGCAATCTTTGCAACAAGAGGGCTATGAATTTGAAACGATTAAAAAACGTGGCTATCGCTTATTGGTTACGCCAGATAGGGTGGATATCGGGCAGCTGAAGCAAGTGCTACATACAAAACGTTACGGGCAGACTGTGCATTACTTTGAAAGTGTGGAATCTACTCAGTTAATTGCTCATGAGCTTGTCCGTTCTGGTGCACCTGATGGTACGGTAGTTATTGCAGAACATCAAACAGCTGGGCGCGGTCGGATGATGCGTGAATGGAATTCTTCAAAAGGAAAAGGCATTTGGATGACCATTATTATTCGTCCAGATGTTGCGCCTCATCAAGCCCCACAATTTACACTAGTAACGGCGGTAGCTGTTGTTAATGCAATGAAAGCAATGTATAAAAATTTCACGCCAGAAATTAAATGGCCAAATGATATTTTGATAAATGGGAAAAAAACGACCGGTATTTTGACTGAAATGATTTCAGAGACAGATCGTATACAAGCTTTACTAATTGGTATTGGTATTAACGTGAATCAATCATTAGAAGATTTCCCACAAGAACTCCACTCAATTGCCACATCACTATCGATTGAAGAAGGTGAACGATTAGAGCGAGTGCATCTAGTGGCAAAGGTACTTGAATTATTAGAGCATTATAGTGATCATTATGTGAAGCATGGATTTCCACAAATTAAAAAGCTGTGGGAAGAATCATCTGGCACAATTGGAAAACAAGTAAAAGCCACAACGCTTCGTGAAGTCGTTGAAGGTGAAGCCATTAGCATCACGGAAAGTGGTGTCCTCGAAATTCGCCAAGCTAACGGTGAAATTAAAGGTGTTTATTCAGCTGATATTGAAATTGTTTAAAATATATTTACCATTAATTTCTGTACGTTTTCTTTCAAAATTGTTATAGTAGCTCTAGGACAGTATCGCTATCGAACTGTACCTAAGAGCTTTTTTTTATAACAATAGGATCTGCCTTGATCTACAACAGACAGGGACGGAAGAAAACACGCGTTTAATATTTTTAACGTATGACGCTACCCTTCTGTCTAATTTTTTAGATAGAAGGGTATTTTTGTTTTCTTCCTTCGAAAAGGAGGATGAATATGAAAACAACAACACAGTTTTTAAAAATGAAGGAGCAACAAGAAAAAATCGTCATGATTACGGCGTACGACTATCCTGGTGCCGAGTTTTCTGAAGCGGCAGGGGTTGATATGATTTTAGTCGGAGATTCATTAGGAATGGTCGTACTCGGTTATGATTCAACAATGCCCGTAACGGTTGAAGACATGATTCATCATAGTAAAGCAGTAAGACGCGGAGCACCAGATACGTTTATCGTCGTTGATATGCCGTTTGGTTCATATCATGGAGATTTAAATGAAACATTAAAAATAGCCGTGCGTATGATGCAAGAAACAAACGCAAACGCTTTAAAAGTTGAAGGCTCAGGTGAAGTCTTACAAGTCATCGAAAAGTTAATAAATGCAGGCATTCCAGTTGTGGCACATTTAGGTTTATTACCGCAATCAGCAGGCGTTCTAGGTGGCTATAAAGTGCAAGGGAAAACAGCAGAACAAGCAGAAAAGCTTGTGCAAGATGCGTTATTAGTAGAAAAGGCTGGAGCATGTGCAGTCGTGTTAGAATGCATTCCACATCAATTAACAGAAGTCGTGTCTAAAAAATTAATTATTCCAACAATTGGGATTGGCGCAGGTAAAGAAGCAGACGGACAAGTGCTTGTTTTCCATGATTTATTGCAATATGGTAAGCATCATATTCCGAAGTTTGTGGAAGGATTTGCTCAAGTTGGCGATGAAATTGAACGCGGTATTAAAGGCTATATAAATGCTGTCAAAGCGAATACATTCCCAGCCTTAGCGCATAGCTTTACGATGAAGGAAGACGAATTAACGCAGCTTTACGGAGGCGTAAAATAATGAATGTAATTCACACTATTGAGCAATTAAGAATGATTGTTTTAGAGGCAAAACAACAGCGAAAAACAATCGGTCTTGTGCCAACTATGGGCTATTTACACGAAGGGCATTTAACATTAGCATCAGAAGCACGAAAAGAAAATGATGTCGTAGTCATGAGTATATTTGTCAATCCAACACAATTTGGACCAAACGAAGACTTTGAATCCTATCCACGTGATTTAGAACGCGATACGAAGTTAGCTGAATCGGTAGGAGTGGATTATATTTTCGCACCGTCAGTAGAAGAAATGTATCCACATGATGGAGGGATTATGATTCGCGCTGGTCGTCAAGCAACACTTCTATGTGGAGCAAGCCGTCCTGGACATTTTGACGGGGTACTACAAGTGGTGGCAAAGCTATTTAATTTAGTACAGCCAGATCGTGCGTATTTTGGTCAAAAAGATGCACAGCAAGTGGCGATGATTCAAACAATGGTACGCGATTACAATTTTCCAATCGAATTACGGATCGTTCCGGTAGTACGTGAAGATGATGGTTTAGCAAAATCAAGTCGTAATGTTTACCTAACAGCAGAAGAACGTAGCCAAGCACCTGCCATTCAACAAGCATTACAATTAGCAAAACTCGAACTATTTGAATCAGGGAATACTGAAAAAGCAGTAAAACTTGCGACGAAGTTAATTCAAGACAATCTGAACGGCACAATAGATTATTTATCATTACTTTCTTATCCAGATTTATCGGAAGTAACTGACAAAACGCAGCAAGTGGTTTTAGCGGTTGCTGTCTATGTTGGTAAAACACGTCTCATTGATAATTTAATTTTTTCATTAAAAGGGGAAGTTACTCATGTTTAGAATGATGATGAATAGTAAAATCCACCGTGCTCAAGTAACGCAAGCGGATTTAAATTATGTCGGCTCGATTACGATCGATGAGGATATTCTAAACGCGGTTGGCATGCTACCAAATGAAAAGGTGCATATCGTTAATAATAATAACGGTGCACGTTTTGAAACCTATATTATTGCAGGTGAGCGCGGATCTGGCGTCATTTGCGTAAACGGTGCTGCAGCTCGTCTTGTACAAAAGGGCGATATTGTCATTATTATTTCGTATGTATATGTTGATAATAAAGAAGTAGCAGATCACAAACCAACTGTGGCAATCATGGGTGAGAACAATACTATTAAAGAAATGATTTCATATGAACCAGAAGCTACTATAATGTAAAATCTATTCACAGGAATGCCTAAAAGCATTCCTGTTTTTTATTGTTACAAAATATTATTTTTGACTATTTTTTGTAATGATTAATACATATTGCTGTAATATAACTGAAATATAAAATGGGTAAACTAATAATAACTAAAATGTCCTATATATTACAAATTACAGGAGGAAATAGCTATAATGTATAAAAATAAAATACTATTAAGCCTAGCCTTTGTCTTTGTAAGTACGATTTTCTTCACACATTCTACAGATGCTGCATCTCATACAAAAAAAGAGGGCGAACAGTTAGCTGATATCGCTAAACTATACGATACAACAATCGAAGAATTATTAAAATTAAACAATTTAGAAACAAAAGAAGAAGCCGTAGTTGGTTTCGCTTTAAAATTACCGGATTATGTAAAAGAAGCAAAAGAAACATTAGATAATTATGAAGTTGTCAAAACAATGACTGTTGAAGCAAGTGCTTTTACAGCCCAATGTGGAGGTTGTTCAGGAAAAAAAACCGCATATGGAATTGATTTAGCGAAAAATCCTGACATTAAATTAATTGCAGTTGATACGAGTGTCATCCCTTTAGGAACAAAAGTTTGGGTAGAAGGCTATGGTATTGCCATCGCTGGTGATACAGGTGGAAGTATAAAGGGAAATAAAATTGATATTTTTGTTAAAACGAGAGAAATTGCATACAATTGGGGTAGAAAAAAAGTAGTCATTAAAATTTTGAAATAATGTGTAATAAGAAACAGTAATTGATTAATATCGATTACTGTTTTATTTGTATCTAATGATGGGTAGAAAATAAGTGGAGGTAGGGATATGTTTCCTATCGGGGCATATTTTCTTTTAAACAGTTTAAATGTTATATTTGTTAAAATTATACAAATTAAGTTGTGTTCGGTATTTTGCAATGATATCTTGGAGAATGAGGTGGAAAAATGAAAAACTTTGATTTAGCGGTTATTGGAGCGGGCCCTGGAGGTTATGTAGCAGCCATTCACGCTGCAAAGAGTGGACTTAAAGTTGCACTAGTAGAACGAGATAAAGTAGGGGGCGCATGTTACAATGTGGGCTGTATCCCTTCAAAAATTATGTTAGAGCATAGTAAATTAGTGCAAGAAATTCGTCGTGGTACGGACTGGGGAGTGACAGTTCCAACAATTAATATTGATTTCCCAAAATTAATGAAACGAAAAGACCTTGTTGTAGAGGAATTATTATCAAATATTGAACAGTTTATTACTAATGCTCAAATCACGATGTTCCGTGGAGAAGCAGCCGTAACAGCTCAGAGGAAGGTCATTGTTGGGGATGAGGCATTTACAGCAGATCATGTCATTTTAGCGACAGGTAGCCGACCGTTTGTACCACCGTTTAAAGGGATTGATACGGCAAATTATTATACAACGGACACTTTTTTCTCAATTCAGGAACTTCCAAAACAGTTAACGATTATTGGTGGTGGTGTCATTGCAATCGAAATGGCCTTTGCATTAGCACCAATGGGTACAAAAGTTACCGTATTAAATCATAGCAAGGATATTTTACAAACAGAAGAGCCCGATGCACGTCCAATTATTAAAGAAAAAATGAAACGATTAGGAATCGAACTATTCATGGACTTTACGTTTGAAGAAATTCATCCGACACATATTCAAACGTCCATTGGAGATTTTCAATATGAAAATTTATTGTTTGCAACAGGTCGCCGCCCAAATACGGCGATAGCAGAAGCGTTAGAAATGCAAATGGATGGGCGTTTAATTCAAGTGACGAACCATTATGAAACGAGCATTTCAGGAATTTATGCGATTGGAGATTTAGTTGGGGGCTTCCAATTGGCACATTCAGCAAGTGCAGAAGGTGTTCATGCAGTCGATTATATTTTAGGTAAGCATCCCAAAGTGATTAACCAACAAGAAATTCCACGCTGTGTATATACACACCCTGAAATTGCAACATTTGGTATGTTGGAGCACGAAGCACCAGCAGATTCAATCGTAACAAAAATGTACTTGCCAACCAATCCAAAAGCATTGCTAGAGGGCAATACAGAAGGTTTTATGAAATTTGTGGCGAGTCCTGAAGGGGATATTTATGGGGCTTGTGTTGTAGGGGACGGCGCAACGGAGATAATTAACTCGATGCTAACGGCCAAAGTATTAGGAGGTTCGGTGAAAGATTTAGCGCGCTTAATTTTCCCGCATCCTACTGTTAGTGAACATGTTGGCGATGCAGCTCGCTCTGTTTTTGGTAAAGCAATTCACGCTTAAAAGAGCTTAACTACAGATGGTTGATCTGAAAAGGATTCCTTTCTGATCAGCCATTTTTTCATTTGTTTAATCCTTCAATATTCCCATACCTTTAGACCGTACAGTCCAACTTTATAAAACTATATTTTGAATTTTCAATATTAATAGATAGATATTGCAATTTTAGTGTTCTTTATGTAAAATAAAACTATTATAATATGTAAGCAAGGCATGGTGGAGTCAGTCAATTCTGGCACTACCATGTCTTTTTGTATAAAGAAGGGAGTATTTTATGTTTATATTTCAAATTGTGATTGTGTTATTAACTACAAAAATTGCCGGACATATTAGTGTTCGACTTGGTCAACCATCTGTACTCGGTAAAATTTTAATTGGAATTATTATCGGACCAGCTATGCTAGGCTGGATTTCTGATGGTGATATTATGCAAACCTTTAGTCAAATAGGGGTCATCTTATTAATGTTTTTAGCTGGGCTTGAAACGGATTTAGAAGATTTAAATGCCAATATGAAGGGGGCTATCTTTGTAGCAGTCGGTGGAGTTGTTATGCCAATCGCCTTAAGTTACCCACTAGCACTAGCATTCGATTTATCACAAGGTCAAGCCATTTTCATCGGCTTAACATTAGCTGCTACATCAGTAAGTATCTCTGTTCAAACTTTAAGTGAAATTGGCTGGCTAAAAAGTAAAGAAGGTTCTACATTACTTGGAGCAGCCGTTTTAGATGATATTATCGTCGTAGTATTAATTGCGATTGCAATGAGTTTCTTAATCGGTGAGGATGTATCGCTACCAACTTTAATTGGAGGTAAAGTATTCTTCTTCGTTTTATTATTTGTTGTGGCAAGATGGGTAATTCCACCGTTCTTAAAAGTATTTAGCCGATTAAAAGTAACTGAAGCGTTACTAAGTGGGGCTTTAGTGGCTTGTTTCGCAATAGCTTTTATTGGGGAACACTACTTCGGAATTGCTGCAATTATTGGTGCGTTCTTCATGGGAATCGCCATTGGTCGTACAGAGTTTAAAGAAACGATTGAACATAAAGTAGAACCAATTGCGAGTGGAGTTTTTGTTCCATTCTTCTTTGTAAGTATTGGTTTATCCGTTACGTTTGCAGGTATTACAGAAAACATTTGGTTTTTAGTAATATTCTCAATTGTGGCGATTCTTTCGAAATTAATTGGTTCTGGGTTAGGTGCAAAGCTAGCAGGATTTAGTTGGAAATCCTCTGTTGGTATTGGATCGGGTATGATTTCTCGTGGTGAGGTTGCCTTGATTTTAGCAGGTATGGGTTTATCAAGTGGACTACTACCAGCAGAGGATTATACACCAATGGTCATCGTTATTATTGTGACAACATTAGTGACACCACCAATGTTAAAAGGAATTTTCGGTGTTCGTGAACATCATCATTAATTAAAAATATTTGATTTATAAAGAGATTTATAGTAAATTATAATTTAGGTGCCAAAACCTCGGTGAAGTTTTTGACTTCACAACAAAAGACTCCACCAACAGCACGGATTTGCTGGGAGACTTTTGAATTGTGCAGGGAGATGAGCCCCTGCACACCTTACATAGAAGTTTCACCTAGTATAACGTTCTGTTATACTAGGTTTTTTTGTGTTTACATGACCTTTTATACTCAGTGTGTTAAAATGCCGTTATATTACTTGAACTGTGAGTTGAACGTATATGAATGAAAGTCAAAAATATGCCATTGTTGATATTGAAACAACAGGACATTCGCCAGCAAGTGGAGATCGCATGATTCAAATTGCGATTGTGATTATGCAAGATTGGGAAGTAGTGAAAAAATATGCAACATTTATTCATCCTGGCAAACCCATTCCGTTATTTATCCAGGATTTAACGAATATTACAGATGAAGATGTTAAAGATGCGATGCCATTTGAAGCACGTGCGGATTATATTTATGAGTTATTACAAGATACTGTTTTTGTTGCGCATAATACAGATTTTGATTTGTCTTTTTTACAGGCCGAATTTAAGCGTGCTGGTTTGCCAAAGTGGCAGGGTAAAAAAATTGATACGGTTGAGTTAGCAAAAATTTTATTTCCCATGTCCTTAAGCTATAAATTAGGGGATTTAGCGAGTGATTTAAATATCCCGTTGGAAAGTGCTCATCGTGCGGATGATGATGCACTCGCTACGGCATATTTATTAAAACATTGTTGGCAAGAATTATTAACATTGCCACTAGTAACATTAGAACAGCTTCATAAACGCTCTTTCAGATTGAGAACAAATTTGGCCCAGTTATTTTTCGATGCATTATTAGTAAAACGAGCAAAATCGCTTGATGAAAATGAACATGTATACTTTCATAAATTGGCGATTCGTAAAATGGCACCGACACCAAAAGCACAGGCTGAACTGATCGAATATCCTGAAACATCGGAGCAAAAAATTGCATTACTTCAAAAGGGACTTGCGAATTTTGAAGAGCGTCCAGAACAATTTCGAATGATGGATAGTATATGGCGTACATTAAATGCAAAGAATGAACATGTTATAGAAGCGTCAACAGGTATTGGTAAAACGATGGGTTATTTAGTACCAGCTATTTTTTATGCGAAGAAGACAGGGAAAAAAGTAGGGATTAGTTCGTATACAGCCCATTTACTCGATCAATTATTACAAAATGAAATTCCATTATTAGAACAAGCTTTAGGGCAACAACTAAAAATTGCTTTGTTAAAAGGAATGAATCATTATATCGATATAGAAAAATTCGAACAACTATTAAAGTCTCCAGATGATTCGTATGATGAAACATTTACACTTTTACAAACGCTCGTTTGGTTAGCGAAAACAGAAACGGGTGATTTAAACGAATTAAATGTTTCTGGAGGGGGACAGTTATTAATCGATAAAATTCGAAAAACCGAATTACCGAAAACGACAATGCCTCTTTATGACTTTTATTCACGTGCTATTCAAAATAGCCGCCAAGCCGATATTATTGTAACGAACCATGCAATGCTTTTGAGTGATTTAGTTCGACATGAGCAAATCTTTGATAATTTGGGTGGTTGGATTATTGATGAGGCACACCAGTTTATTCAAGCTGCCATTAGCCAAGACGAAAAAATCTTTACGTATATGAATTGGAAGTACTTATTTGGTCAAATCGGGTTGTATGAAGATGAGCAACTATTTTATCAAGTGCGACGTACTGCACTTAAAAGGCATTTAGTCAGCATGCAAACTTTGCAACAAATGGAAAAACGCTTTATACAAATGGTGCAACGCTTTGACGAGGCAATCGGAACGCTTTACCAACATGTAAAATTAGTAGACAAAAATCAGCCGAAAAATCAAAAACTAGCCCTGTTTATTAGCGAACTAAACTTACCAACAGAGGTGTTTGCAAAAGTATCAACAGCTATTCAACAATGGATTGACGCCGCACAGCAAATTTCTGAGCAATTTACATCAGGTGTTGAAGAATTAGCACCTGAACACCTGTTTTTAATCGAGCAATGGAATTACTTAGTGCGCGAGTTTACAATGAAATTAGCGGAGTGGGATGAAGTGTTTTTAAAACAGGAGGATCATTACTCATGCTGGTTAGAACTTGATCGACGAAGTGTACCAGGTAGCATCCGTTTATTCAAAAAGCCAATCAATGTAACACAAACAATTTCAAAGTTATTTCACTCAATTCGACAAAAGTCTGCTGTTGTATGGACATCAGGAACGCTTACAGTACCAGATAACGAACGATTTATTACGAACCAATTAGGCATTGATACGTCTATATCAATTGAAAAATTACATGCACCGACTAGCTATTATGATGGTGCAGAAGTTTATATTGTTACGGATATGCCAGATATTCAAGCAGTTTCACAAAGTGACTATATTGAAGATGTTGCACATGCTGTGACGAATGCCGTGCGAATGACAGAAGGACGCAGCTTTGTGTTATTTACTTCACAGGACATGCTACGCAAAACCGTAGAGCTTATTCATGAAAGTGAATTATTAAGTGATTATATGATTTTTGCGCAAGGTGTTACTGCAGGTAGTCGCATGCGCTTATTAAAGTCATTCCAAAAATTTAATCACTCCGTGTTATTTGGAACGAATAGTTTTTGGGAAGGTGTAGATGTGCCTGGCGATGGATTAGCTTCTGTCATTGTGGTGCGCTTACCATTTTCATCACCAGAGGAACCAACATTTAAAGCAAGAGCACAATTTATTAGTAAACAAGGAAGAAATTCTTTTTCAGAGCTCGCATTACCTGAAGCAATTTTACGATTTAAACAAGGCTTCGGACGATTAATTCGCTCGAGTCATGACAAAGGTGTTTTCATAGTTTTGGATCGCCGAATTGAATCAAAATCTTATGGACAACAATTTATCGAGTCATTACCGCCAATTTCGGTGCAAAAACTGCCACTTGATAGTATGGTACAACAGCTTGGAAATTGGTATAATAAAAAATGATGAGGAAGGAAAGCAGGTTGACAATTATGAAACAAAATCTCAAACTTCGTACAGAGACGTTTACTGTACATCCAAACAAAAAGTATAGCCTGGTGCAGTCATGAAAAACTGGATTATCTTTACGGCTGTATTTATTTTATCTTTGTCACTTGTTATCTCAGTGTTAATAGTTTGGAAGGCTGATGCACCGTTTAACGATATGGAACAAAAGGCAGAACAATTGGCGCTTGATACAAAGGCACTAGCTGTCATTTCTGATTCCTACGTTTATAATGGGAATAAGCCGTATGTTACTGTATTCGGAGTAGACGAATATGGTAAAGAAAAAGCAATCTTCGTCCCGATGAGTTTAGATGAGAATTCAATGCAGGAAGTATTTTTACAAGATGGTATTAACAAAGAACAAGCTTTAGAAGCTTTTCGTGAAGAAACATCTGTAAAAGAGATTCTTCATACAAAATTAGGCTTCGAGGAACCAGGCGCGGTATGGGAAATTACGTATATTAGCGAGTCTGGCAAATTGAATTATGTTTATCTTTTGTTTGAAGACGGAAATTGGTGGAAACGCATATTGAATTTGTAGAGGAGAATAACCATGAAACAAATGTTAGCAAACCGTGTTAAAACATTAACGCCATCTTCAACTTTAGCTATTACTGCGAAAGCGAAAGAGCTAAAGGAACAAGGTATTGACGTGATTGGTTTAGGAGCTGGAGAACCAGACTTCAATACACCAGAAAACATCTTAAATGCTGCTAAAAAATCAATGGATGCTGGGTTAACAAAATATACGCCAGCTGGAGGCTTACCTGTATTAAAGAAAGCCATTATTGATAAGTTAGAGCGCGACAATCACCTTACATATAAAGCCAATGAAATTTTGGTGGGTGTTGGTGCTAAGCATGTACTGTATACATTGTTCCAAGTAATTTTAAATGCAGGGGATGAAGTAATTATCCCAATTCCATATTGGGTTTCTTATCCAGAGCAAGTAAAGTTAGCGGGCGGTGTACCTGTTTATGTAGAAGGTACTGCTGAGCAAGGTTACAAAATTACAGCACAACAATTACGTGAAGCGATTACAGATAAAACAAAAGCTGTCATTATTAACTCACCATCAAATCCTTCTGGTATGATTTATTCAAAAGAAGAATTAGCTGAGCTTGCAAAAGTGGCGGAAGAAAAGGACATTTTAATCGTTTCAGATGAAATTTATGAAAAGCTTGTTTACAATGGAGTAGAGCATTATTCAATTGCACAGCTTTCAGATACAATTAAAGCGCGTACAATGGTTGTAAACGGTGTCGCAAAATCACATTCAATGACTGGCTGGCGTATTGGTTATGCTGCAGGTGATGCTTCGATAATTAAAGCGATGACAGATTTAGCTTCTCATTCAACTTCAAATGCAACAACTACGGCCCAGTATGCGACTGTAGAGGCATATAATGGTCCTCAAGATACAGTTGAAATGATGCGTCAAGCATTTGAATCACGTTTAGAAGCAATCTTCCCAAAAGTAGCAGCGATTCCTGGTGTGAAAGTATTAAAGCCACAAGGTGCGTTTTACTTACTTCCAGATGTATCAGAAACAGCAGCAAAAACAGGTTATGCATCAGTAGATGAGTTTGCGAGTGCATTATTAACAGAGGCAAATGTTGCAGTTATCCCAGGCTCAGGCTTTGGCGCACCTGCGACAATGCGTTTATCTTATGCAACATCTTTAGAATTATTAGAAGAAGCAGTTCGTCGAATCGATGCATTTGTAAAAGCAAAATGGCAAGATTAAGTACAACTGGACTTTAAGTTTTGGAGGACAATATGAAAAAAATTATGATCAAAGATATGCCTCAGCATATCGGCGAAACCGTAAAATTAGGCGCTTGGTTAGCTAACAAACGTTCTAGCGGTAAATTAGCATTCTTACAATTACGTGATGGCTCAGGCTTCGCACAAGGCGTTGTCGTAAAAGCTGAAGTAGGCGAAGAATTATTTGCAGTAGCAAAAGGTATGACACAAGAAACATCAATGTACATCGTTGGTGAAGTAAAAGCAGATGATCGTTCTTCATTTGGTGCAGAATTAAATGTTACGGGCATTGAAGTAATTCATGCTGCAACAGATTTCCCAATCACACCAAAAGAACATGGTACGGAGTTCTTAATGGACAACCGTCACTTATGGTTACGTTCTCGTAAACAACATGCCGTAATGAAAATCCGTAACGAGATTATTCGTGCAACTTACGAATTCTTTAACGAAAATGGTTTCACTAAAATGGATCCACCAATCTTAACTGGTTCAGCTCCAGAAGGTACATCTGAATTATTTGCTACAAAATATTTCGATGAAGATGCTTACCTTTCTCAATCAGGCCAGTTATACATGGAAGCTGCTGCAATGGCACAAGGTCGCGTATTCTCATTCGGTCCTACATTCCGTGCTGAAAAATCTAAAACACGTCGTCACTTAATCGAATTCTGGATGATTGAACCAGAAATGGCGTTCGTAGAATTTGAAGAAAACCTAGAAGTACAAGAACAATACGTATCTCATATCGTTCAATCTGTACTAAAAAACTGTAAATTAGATTTAGAACGTCTTGGTCGTGATACATCTAAATTAGAACAAATCCAAGCACCATTCCCACGTATCTCTTACGATGATGCAATCAAATTCTTACATGAGCAAGGCTTTGATGATATTCAATGGGGTGATGACTTCGGTGCACCACATGAAACAGCAATTGCCAATGCATTTGACAAGCCTGTATTCATTACATGTTACCCAGTAGGTATCAAGCCATTCTACATGCAACCACATCCAGACCGTGATGACGTTGTATTATGTGCCGATTTAATCGCACCAGAAGGCTACGGTGAAATTATTGGTGGTTCTGAGCGTATTCATGATTATGATTTATTAAAATCACGCTTAGAAGAACATGGTCTATCATTAGACGCATATGCTTGGTATTTAGAATTACGTAAACAAGGTTCAGTACCTCACTCAGGCTTCGGTCTTGGTTTAGAGCGTACAGTAGCATGGATTTCAGGAACAGAGCACATTCGTGAAACAATTCCATTCCCACGTCTATTAAACCGTTTATACCCATAATAAAGTGAAGGCTATTACGGGATAAAGCGATTATTATTATAAGAAAGCGTCCGGCTTATAAACCGGGCGCTTTGTCGTTACTATATAACAAAGGGGGATTCTCATATGAAAAATGAATTTAATCGAATCCGCGTTTGGACTGAGCAACGTCATATTTCAGTGCCACAGTTATTTTTCCAGCATTACAGCGAAATGAATATTCAAGATGATGAAGCGCTAATTTTACTGCATTTAATCAGCTTTGAACAAGAAGGTATCGACTTCCCAACACCTAATGATTTAATGGCACGCACAAATTTCCAAATGATGATGATTTCTCAAATTTTACAGCGTTTAATGCAAAAGGGATTTGTTGAAATTTCTCAAAGTACAGATGATGCTGGCATGTTATCAGAAAAATATTCGGTCTACCCATTATGGGAACGCTTATTAGATTTACTTCAAACGAAGGAAATACGTCAAAAGGATACGGCAACAAAAGTAGATGAGGCAGCAATTTTTAAACTATTTGAACAAGAACTAGGGCGTCTTTTATCTCCGATTGAAATCGAAACCATTGGCATGTGGATGGACATTGATCATCATTCACCTGAAATAATTAAAGCAGCATTAAAAGAGGCAGTACTTGCAGGGAAAGTAAGCTTACGTTATATTGATCGCATTTTAATCGAATGGAAAAAGAAAAATATTAAAACATTGCAACAAATTGAAAAGCATAGCGAACAATATCGTAAATATACGACAACACCTGCACCTGCGCCAGAGAATCAACAACAGCAACAACCAAAAGTACCCTTTTATAACTGGTTGGAAGAAAGAGAATAGGGGGGACCCAGTAAAACATGTTAACAAAAGCAAAGTGGAATCATTTTTTAGATGAAATGGATCGCATGTATCCAGATGCACATTGTGAACTCGTTCATGAAAATCCGTTTGAGCTAACGATTGCCACGCTATTATCCGCTCAATGTACTGATGTATTAGTTAACAAAGTGACGAAACAATTATTTCAAAAATATAAAACACCCCAAGATTATTTAAATGTTCCGTTAGAAGAACTGCAAAATGACATTCGTTCGATTGGATTATACCGAAACAAAGCGAAAAATATTCAATTGCTATGTGCTCGATTACTTGATGTTTATGGTGGGGAAGTCCCTGCTTCAAGAGAGGAACTCGTAACGTTACCGGGTGTTGGACGTAAAACAGCTAATGTTGTCTTATCTGTTGCGTTTAATGTTCCTGCAATGGCTGTTGATACGCATGTAGAACGAGTTACAAAGCGCTTAGGATTATGCCGCTGGAAAGATAGCGTTCTTGAGGTAGAAGAAACAATCATGAAAAAAACGCCAATTGAACGTTGGAGTCGTGCGCACCATCAAATGATTTTCTTTGGCCGCTACCATTGTAAAGCACAAAATCCAGGATGCGTAGTCTGCCCGTTGTTAACCGACTGTCGTGAAGGGCAAAAACGTTTAAAAAAAGGTACGGTGTAAGTATGATTTTAGTGAATAAAGAAGGTATTACAAAAGAAGTGGTCGATGCTTGGTTTAGTGAATGGGAAGCTTTACGTGAAGAAATCCATATGGCTCATGATCGACGAGATGGCTCAGCCCTTGGATTTATGGAAAAGGGGATTCAACTATACGAACAATTTTTAGTGAAGCACTCGCAAGCCGATGCACCTTTTTCAAAGAGCAATGACTATGAAGTGATGCCGATAAACGGAATGGAACGCTTCCAATTTATCAAAATGCGTCCTGCTCAATATGCATGTTATCGTCAATTAGATGAATTATACAAAGAAACGAAAAAACGATGTGCACGATTACGTTTAGTAAAATAAAAAGAAAATGCAGCTAACCTTTATTATTTCAGGTTAGCTGCATTTTTAATTAATTTAATTATTCACCACTATCATCGGGTTCTTCCGAATCCCCATTTCCAGTGCCTGGAGTTGCTGGCTGAGTAGGCTGTGTTGGTGTCGGACTTGGACTTGGCTTAGGTTCAGTAGAAGTATTATTACCACCGCTATTTGAATTGTTACCATTTCCATTGTTATTGTTGCTATTACCAGTACCAGTACCGTTTCCAGTGCCAGTGCCAGTGCCAGTGCCGTTTCCAGTACCAGTGCCGTTTCCAGTACCAGTGCCAGTGCCGTTATTACCATTACCATTTCCAGAATTATTATCACTATTATCGTTTGGATCTTCTGGTGTAGTTGTATTTGGATCGTCTGTTGTATCGTTTGGATCTTCTGGCTCAGTTGGCTCAGTTATCGATTCATCTTTCGTATCCAGTGGAACCGATGCACTACTACTTCTTAAATCACCAGATACTGCAGTTACCGTAAATGTATACGTTGTACCTGGCGTTATATTTGGTATTTGAATAGCTGTTGTAGTATTTGAACTTGTAACAGTGGTTGGTGCACTACCTTCAGCGGCCATTGTCACTTCATAAGTGATTGGACCCGATGTTTCAGATTCATCCTCATCAGAACTTCCTGTTAATGAAGATGGTGACCATGATAAGTCAACTGATTGTGCCGCATTATTATATGTTGCTTGTAAATTCGATGGTGCAGTTAATGTTTGTTCTTCTTCATGGACTTCTTCAGCAACTTCACTTGGTTCAGTACCTCTTACGAAAAGCTCAGTACTACGTAAATTTGAAGGAGTAGAACTGCTAGCCAATCTTAATGGATCAGTACCAATTTCAACTGTTGCAGAAACAACAGATTTTGGTTGTTTAAATGATGATGCAGGGTTGTAATCATTTAAATCTGTCATAATATCTTTGAATAAATATTGTGGTAACCAACGTTCATCCCAAGTTGTGATTGCCTCGCTACGTTTAGAGTATCCACTCCAAATCGAAATAGAATAGTTTGTTGAATATCCTGTAAACCATGAATCAGGAACAGAACCTTTTTTCAGATTGTATTTACTAAATTCATCAGATGAATAGTTTGTTGTACCAGTTTTACCTGCAATATCTACACCTGAAATACTTGCGCGTGGTGCAGATGAATTTCTTTTAGTACTTAAAACATCACGTAAAATATCTGTCACCATATAAGCAGTGTAATCACTCATTGCAATTTTTGGTTCAGATTTATATGATTTTGAAGTTTTTCCGTCACGGTATACAATTTTTGAAATAGCAGTAGCATCATTGTACGTACCATTATTACCAAAAGCAGCATATGATGCAGCAATTTGGATTGGAGACAATGTGACATGTCCGCCACCAATTGCATCGGATTCTACTAATTTATCTGTTTTAATTCCTAAGTTGGAGATGAACTCTTTTGCACGACTTGCGCCAACCTCTTTAAATGTTTTGACTGCTGGGATGTTACGAGAAGCATAAAGCGCTTCACGAATAGACAATGGCCCTAAATATTTACTATCCCAGTTTGTAATAACCTGCTTTGAGCCCGTATAAGTCATTTTTTCATCGACAATTCTTTGACCTGTTGACCATTTTAAATATTCAATGGCAGGACCGTAATCGATTAATGGTTTAATCGTAGAACCTGGAGAACGTGATGTTAAGTCATAAGCGAAGTTGAAGTTAAATTCTCCTGTATAGTTACGACCGCCACCAATTGCGCGTAATTCACCAGTTTGTGTATCGACAACCGCAACACCGGCTTCAATGTTTTCCGTTGGGAAATTACTGTCATCATTCATCGTAGATTCAACAATTGATTGTGCTTTTGGATCTAGTGTTGTATAAACTTTAATACCTTCAGAAATTAAACTTGTATCTCCGTTTTTTTCAAGTTCAGATAAAACTACATCTAAGAAGGCGGGGTATTTTGTTGTACTGTTTGCAACACGCTGTTCTTCTGGTAGTAGACTTGCAGTTATATCCTCGGCTTTTGCTTCAGATGCTTGAGCTTTAGTAATTTTGTCGTGTTGTACCATTAAATTTAAAACAATATTACGTCGTTTTTCAGCACGTTCTGGATTTTTGTATGGGTTAAAACTATTTGGACTTTGTGGCATACCTGCTAGTTGTGCAGCCTCAGCAAGACTTAATTCACTTAATTCTTTGCCATAAAATTCTTTTGCGGCTGTACCAAATCCGTAAATACGTCCAGACATTAATACTTTATTGAAATACATTTCAAAAATTTCTTCTTTACTATATTGGCGTTCTAACTGAATCGCTAGCCAAGCTTCTTGTGCTTTACGCTCTAATTTTTTTTCATTTGTAAAGAAAGAGTTTTTCACAACTTGTTGTGTGATCGTACTCGCACCTTGAGAATACCCGCCTGATTTTAGGTTTGCAATAACAGCCCCACCAAGACGCCATATGTCGATTCCGAAATGGTCAAAGAATCGAGAATCCTCTGTTGCGATAATGGCATCACGCATTTGTTCTGGAATATCTTCATATTTTGTATATTTACGAGATTGCGAACCAATCGTAGCGAAAAGATCACCATTAACATCATAAAACTCTGAAGAAATAGGATCTTTTAATAATTCTTCATCTAAGTCGGGTGCTTTACTTACGTAGTAACCGAAAAGTGCGGCCCCACCTATAAATCCAAGTACACCAAGTAAAACGATGGTTAATAAAATACGTTTCACCCATTTACCAACAGGTGAACCAGGGGTTTTTGTTTTTTTGGATTTTCTCTTTTGTAATTGTCGCTCGCGTTGAATTTCCTCACGCGTTCTTCTTCTTTCTGTCACATTAATTCTCCTCACTTTCACAAACTGAATCGCTTGCGATGAACTTTTTGACAGCTTCTAAATAATCGAGTCTTGGTAAATAGCCTTCATCGATTTCAATCGCTTGCTGTTCGAAAATGGTAAGTGGTATTGATTTTCTTCCACCATCTTGCATTATTGTCCAAATTTCTTCTACCGTTTTGTATGGCATAACAAAATTTCGCCTTAATTTACTAAAGCGGACAATAAAAAATGCAATACCTCGTTGGCTTTCTACTGATTTCATATGCGCCATTTGATGGGGATGGATATTTTTTAATGGAAAGGAAGTTTTACTGTCAGTTTCCTTTGCCTCGAAATCAATATAAAAACCATTCCATACGCCATTATAATCCGTTGTAGAAGGGGTGCGGAAATAAGCCTCGCGAATAACCGCTGCACTTCTTGCTGGATAATCTACTTTGACGATTTGAATGGGAACAGGTTTCTTGTGAATGTTTGCCAAATTTCGTAGTAAATAAAACTCATTTGTTTCATTTAAATCATCTTCTAAGCTTTTTCCTCGATTACTATAGGAAATTTCCATCTTTTTTGTTTGATTGCTTTTTTTCTTCGGCGAGTCGGTAGTAGGTGAGGCATTATATAGCTTCCCATTAGGATATCGAATGACCATAGAATCACCTTCCTTAACATACAATTAACTATAGTTTGATTTTAACATAAAGCATCCATATGTTAAAAATATCGATAATTCAAACGAATAATTTAGGAACTTTTAGCGATTGTTGACTTGTTTTGACGAGTGACAAGGATTCGCCCATCTTTTATAGAATAAATGGCGAAAAGGGGGCTTATCTATGTCAAAAATTTCGATGCTTATATCGCAACTCGATTTCGCACAACAATTGTTAACTCTCCAAATTGAGTTAGAACAGTCAAGGCTTTCGCAAGAATATGTCTCTCAGCTAGTCGTAGCTTTTCAGAAAGTAAGCTTAGCAGAAAAGCATTGGCAAGTAAAGAATACTTGTTCGCATATGAGTAGTACAAATGAGTAGAATTTGTTAAACTAAACGCAACTATGTAAAACTACTTGAGGTGCTAACCATGCAATTAATAAACGAAACCAATCGATTAATAGAAGAGTGTCAACTGTCATTAGACCGTTTTCATGAAATGAGAAGACTTGATAAAGATCCAGACTTTTTTAATGAAGTAAAGCCATACGTAGATGACATGCATGCACTTATTAAATTATGGCAGCAATCTGCTCATCAATGGATAAAAACTGAACAACCTAAAAATCTATATGTACAACAAATTGACCATGCAGCAGATGCAATGGAACAATTTGTTGTACAGTCTTTTTATAAAGGAACGAGTAAAAAACGCTTCATCCAATCAATTCAATCAACGCAATATACCTTATCTATTTTAAAAAGAAAGATTGATGAAGGTGATGAGGATGCTTAACAAACAACGCACGATTCAGCAATTGTTACAAGAATGGCAATATGATGAAGAGTTAAAACAAAATATTGTCGGCTGGCATACAATCGATGCGAAAGAAGCTGATTATGCTGACTTTCCAGCAACACTACACACTTCTATAAAAAAAGCATTAAACAGTCGTGGAATCAACCAGTTGTATACACATCAACGTGAAGCTTTCGACTATGCACAACAAGGAAAAAGTTTTACAGCCATTACGCCAACTGCCTCAGGGAAATCGTATTGTTATCATTTACCAGTACTGCAACAAATATTAGAGGATCCTTCGAGTCGTGCGATTTATTTATTTCCGACAAAAGCTCTTGCGCAAGATCAAAAGTCGGATTTAAATGAACTAATCGAGTTAATGGATGAAGAAATTTTAAGTTATACGTATGACGGGGACACAGCGCCAGGCATTCGTCAAAAAATCCGAAAAGCGGGTCATATTGTCATGACAAACCCTGATATGTTACATTCGGGCATTTTACCACATCATACAAAATGGGTGTCACTCTTTGAAAACTTAAAATATATTGTTATTGATGAACTACATACGTATAAAGGTGTTTTCGGTTCCCATGTAGCACATGTTATTCGCCGTCTACAGCGTATATGTGCGTTCTATGGTAGTGAGCCAGTCATTATTTGTACAAGTGCTACGATTAGAAATCCGAAAGAGTTAGCAGAATCGTTAACGAATTCGAAGCATGAACTTATTTCGAAATCTGGTGCTCCAATTGGGAAAAAGACGTTTATATTTTATAATCCACCAATCATTCATCCTACATTTGGCGTAAGAAGAAGTGCAGTATTAGAAGTAAGAGATTTATCGAAACGACTTTATGAAGCAGGTATTCAAACGATTATCTTTGCGAAATCTCGTGTACGTGTCGAAATGCTTGTGACGTATTTAAAATCACTAACAGCAAAAAAAATTCAAGATGAATCAATTCAAGGTTATCGTGGCGGGTATTTGCCAAGTGAGCGTAGAAAAATTGAAAAAGGGCTCCGCAACGGTTTAATCCAAATGGTAGTCAGTACAAATGCGTTAGAACTTGGTGTGGATATAGGTCAATTACAAGCTTGTATCATGACTGGTTACCCAGGGAATATTGCTAGTGCATGGCAGCAAGCTGGACGTGCAGGTAGACGCCAAGACGAAGCACTTATTATTTATGTGGCACAGTCTACGGCTTTGGATCAATACGTTGTACAACACCCTAGCTATTTGTTAGGTAGTTCACCAGAGGAAGCACGCATTAATCCTGAAAATATGTTGATTTTAATGGATCATTTAAAATGTGCCGCTTTTGAATTGCCATTTTCCATGACGGATAGCTACGGAGAATATGAAGTGCAGGAGCTGCTCCGTTATTTAGAGGAAGAAGGGGTACTTGTTCAAACAAGTACACAGTGGCATTGGATGAGTGATCGATTCCCAGCACATGAAATATCCCTTCGCTCGGCAGCACAAGAAAATGTAGTCATTATTGATATTTCAACACCAGCAAATACGAAAGTCATTGGTGAGATGGATACGTATTCTGCCATGACATTGCTTCACGAAGAAGCCATTTACTTACACCAAGGTACTCAATTTCAAGTGGAAAAGCTAGACTGGGAAGAGAAAAAGGCATTTGTCCGTGAAGTGGATGTCGATTACTTTACTGATGCGAATTTAGCAGTGGAACTAAAAGTATTGAGTGAAGATAAAAGTATTTCCTATAAAAAAGCCGTTGTGAGTTACGGGGATGTTAGTTTGCTAGCGATTCCAACAATTTTCAAAAAAATCCGCTTTAATACGCATGATAATATTGGCTCTGGACCAATCTCAATACCACCGATGGAAATGCACACGAATGCTACGTGGATGAGTTTTGACTTACCTGAAAATTGGTCGGAGGAGCAATTGACCGATGCATTAACAGGCGTGGCCTATGCGATGGCAAGCTTTATTCCGTTATTTATACACTGCGATCGTTCAGATGTATCTGTTGTGCCGCAAGTAAAAGCCATTCATAATGAAAAGCCAACCTTATTTATTTATGATAGTTATCCTGGTGGCATTGGTTTGAGTGAACGAATGTATGATGTGCTATTACCTTTACTTGAACAAACAACACAGCATGTCGAACTATGCCCATGTCCTGAAGGTTGTCCTTCATGCATCGGGGCACAGGATAGCTTAGGTAATAGTAAAAAGCAGGTGTTAAAAGTATTGAACATTTTAATGAATGAAATGATGTGAAAATATGTCGTATGAAAATAAAATTTTGCAAATGAAAAAAATGCTAAGCAAAAAAACAGAGCAAAAAAAAGAAAAGCCAAAATTTATAAAACCTGAAAAACCGCCTTATGTCGAACAATGGCAGCAAGCGGGTTTGGAACTCATTGAAAATGATTTTGGTATTCTTTTTAAACGTGAAGTACGATACCCACTAGATTATATGCATGGAAATCATAAGCTTGGGGAACTTTTTGATTCAATCAATCGTTGGACTATGCAAGAAGACGATCATCCATTTGCAATGACAGAGGATGAAGTAATCGTATTCTTTGATACAGAAACGACTGGGTTAAAAGGGGCAGGCACGCATATTTTTTTACTTGGATTTTTAGAAGAAAAAGGGGAACAATTTATATTAACGCAATACGTACTAGCAGACCCTTCAAATGAAGCGGCATTTTTGTTTGAATCAAAGCTTTGGCAGCGTAATATTACGGTTGTTTCATATAATGGTAAAAGCTTTGACTGGCCGCAGCTCGAAGTACGATGGACACTAAATAAGCACCATATTCCAAAATTAAAGCCACAGCGCCAAGTCGATTTATTGCATAGTTCGAAACGATTATGGAAAGATGATCTATCAAAGATGAACCTAACGCAAGTGGAGAAAGAAAAGTTGGGATTTGAAAGACAGGGAGATATCCCAGGTCACTTAGCGCCAATTATTTATTTTGATGCAATAAAAAGCGGGAATGCAACAACACTGATGAAAATTCTCATACACAATGAATGGGATTTACTATCATTAATTACGCTTTATGTACATTCAACAAATTTATTATTACAACAAGACGGCGAAGAATCTGCAACGACGTATACGAATATTGGTAAATGGTTCGGAGATTTAAAAAAACGACAAACGAGTGCTGAAATACTAAAAGCTGTAACTGAACAGTTTGACGCGAGTGAAGCGGGTTTTGCCCATTTTTATTTAGCGTTTGAATTAAAAAGAACAGGCGAATATGAGTTAGCGGTTCAAGCTTTTCATGCAGCCTTACCAACCTTACCGCTTCTGAAACAAGTACTAGCCTATGAACAGTTGGCAATTATTTATGAGCACCGTTTGAAAGATACTCAAAAAGCATATAAAATGTCGCAAGTTGGTCAAAAATTAGTAGCGACACATACGTATGCTAAAAAGGAACAGCAGCAAAAGCAACTTCAAAATTGGCAAAAACGGTTGTTACGTTTACAACGGAAAATAAATTTGTGAAATCAAAACCTTAAAAATTTTTTCGAGTCAATTACAAACGAATACGTGCGAAACGTCTGACCTATTGCTATAATAGAAATAAGAAGTTGCTTTATGGAAGGACGATGATTATGGACATTAAATTAACAGCTGACTATATATTAGAAAAAGAATTCAAAAAGAGCATGAAAGGTTATAACGTGGATGAGGTCGATCAATTTTTAGATCTAATTCGCGAAGATTATGATGCTTTCGCTACGAAAATCGCTGCATTAGAAGAAGAAAATGCACGTCTAAAACAAGAAGCGACAACTAGTAGTCGCAAACCAGCACCAGTTCAGCCAACGACAAACAATACAAATTTTGATATTTTAAAACGTTTATCGAATTTAGAGAAGCATGTTTTTGGAAGTAAACTATACGAATAGTTCGACTATTTATAAAGGCATTGTATTTTTTTGACGAGTGCAGTATACTAGCAATACATCAATAATACGAGTAATCGCTGCGGTGTTAAAATCGCAGAGGAAAGTCCATGCTCACACGGATCTGAGATGACCGTAGTGTTCGTGCTTACTGAAAAAATAAGGTAAGGCAAGCAAATGCTTGACGGCGGAAGGAACTCCTAAGTCTTTTAGATATGGACGAAACTTCCTGAAAGTGCCACAGTGACGGAGCTTATAATGAAAGTTATAAGGTGGAACGAGGTAAACCCCATGAGTGAGAAACCCAAATTATGGTAGGGGCACTCTCCTGAAGGAATTGAACGGATGGAGGGACGGCTATTGGCCGTAGATAGATGATTACTACCTAGTCGTACGAGACGAAGGTCGTTTGAGTACTTAGGAACAAAACATGGCTTATTGTTTATTGGTGCTTTTTTTGAATAGTTAAAAAGGCTCTCCATTCTTTTGTGGAGAGCCTTTCTTATAGATAAGTCAATTTTAAACTTATCCAATCCGAACATTTATCATTTAGAATAATACATATTACATATTGACATAAACTATGAAGTTTTATTAGAAAATAAGGGTGATATTCATTGAACGAAGCACTGTCGAACATTTCAATCGCACAAGAACTTTCGTTGTCGCACTATCCAGATAATCTGATTAACAAGATTTTTGAAAATGTCGCAGAGGGCATTATGATAACCGATGAGAAGAAACGAATCGTAAATGTAAATTCGGCATTTGAGTTGGTTACAGGCTATAAGAGGAATGAAGTAATTGGAGAGAGTCCATCCATTTTACAGTCTGGCGTTCATGAAAAATTATTTTATACAGATATGTGGCAAAGTATTGATAAAAGTGGTAGTTGGCAAGGTGAAATTTGGAATCAACGTAAGACAGGAGAGATATATCCTGAATGGCTTACAATTATGGCGATATCAAATAATGCAGGCAAGCTTATTAACTATTGTGCCATCTTTACTGATTTATCAGAGCGTAAAATTGTTGAAAATGAATTAGAAAAAAGAGCCTTACGTGATACGTTAACAGATGTTTGCAATCGTTTTGCATTTATAGAAAGAATGAAAGCATTGTTAGACATCGAAAGTGATAGAAGCGAAAAAACGGTTCAGCATGCTGTATTTTTTATGGACTTAGACCGTTTTAAACAAGTCAATGATACATTAGGTCATGAGATTGGTGATTATTTACTTATCGAAGTGTCAAAGCGTGTCAATGCGTTATTGAAAAATAAAGATATATTAGCACGATACGGTGGCGATGAATTTGTTATTACTTTAACTAATATTCATCATCCTCGTGAAGCGGCTAAATTTGCAGAACAAGTTATTCGCGAGATTGAAAAACCATTTATTGTTCAAAATCAGGAAATTTTTGTGTCTACAAGTATAGGCATAAGTATTTATCCTGAAGATGGAACAACGACAGAACAATTATTAAACCGTGCAGATAAAGCAATGGGATTTTCAAAAGATAATGGCCGAAATTGTTTTTCTTTCTACTTTGATGAGCTTAAAACCGATACGAATCGTTTGTTAGTTTTAGATAGTGAATTACGAAAGGCTATTGAAAATCGAGAATTCACATTAGCCTATCAGCCAAAAATTTGTGTAAAATCTGAGGACATTGTTGGTGTAGAAGCCCTCGTACGCTGGAATAATGAAAAGTTAGGCTTTGTATCTCCAACAGAATTTATTGAATATGCAGAGGAATCAGGGCTCATAATACCACTTAGTGAAATCATTTTTGATTTAGCGTGTGAAGGGTATGCCAAATTATCACATGCAGGCTATCCATCAGTTCCAATTGCAATTAATGTTTCAAGTTTACATTTCCAACAACAGAACTTTTTAGAATCGGTTCAAACGATTTTAGAAAAAAACAATACTTCTGCCCAAGCATTTGAAATCGAAGTAACGGAACGTACCGTTATGAATAGTGCACAGGAAACTGTTAGTAAACTTGTTAAACTAAAGAAGCTTGGTTTTAAATTATCAATTGATGATTTTGGGACAGGTTATTCATCACTAAGTTATTTAGTTCGTTTCCCATTAGATGTATTAAAAATTGATAGAAGCTTTATTCAACATATTTGTTCTTTAGCAGATAAACAAGCGATTGTTGATGCTATCATTCAAATGGCACATCGCTTACAAATGAAGGTAGTTGCTGAGGGTGTTGAAAGTGGACAACAAGTAGAAATGTTACGTAAAATGGGTTGTGATTATATACAAGGGTATTACTATAGTAAGCCATTACCGCTTGAGGAATTAGTTGAGTTCATTCAATTTTGGGAAATCGAGCATCAAGGAAGGATTTAACAACGTATGACAAAATTTAATTTAGTCGCAACTGCAGCAATGGGTTTAGAATCAATCGTTGCAGATGAAGTGCGCGCATTAGGATATGAAACACGTGTCGAAAACGGCAAAGTGTATTTTGAAGGAGACGAGCTAGCGATTGCACGTACGAATCTTTGGTTACGTGTAGGAGATCGTGTCAAAATTGTCGCGGCTCAATTTCCAGTTCGTACATTTGACCAATTGTTCGAGGGAGTAAAAGCAATAAACTGGGAACAATATTTACCAGTAGACGCTGCATTCCCGGTATCAGGTAAATCAGTGAAATCAACACTATTTAGTGTACCGGACTGCCAAGCAATTACGAAAAAAGCAATCGTTGAGCGTATGAAATTAGCTTATAAACGTCTAGGATTCTTAGATGAATCGGGTCCAACATTTAAAATAGAAATTTCAATTTTAAAAGATGTGGCAACATTAACAATTGATACATCAGGTGTCGGTCTTCATAAGCGCGGGTATCGTACAAGCCAAGGGGAAGCACCCCTTAAAGAAACGTTGGCAGCAGCTTTAGTGAAAATTTCAAAATGGTCACCAAGCCGTCCATTCGTAGACCCATTCTGTGGTTCTGGTACGATTGCTCTGGAAGCCGCAATGATTGGTCAAAATATTGCCCCAGGCTACAACCGTGAGTTCATTTCAGAGTCATGGCCATGGATGAAACAAGCCATTTGGGAAAAAGCACGTGACGAAGCCGATTCATTAGCAAACTATGACCAAGAGTTAACGATTATTGGAACAGATATCGATCACCGCATGGTTACAATTGCACAAGAAAATGCAATGGAAGCAGGCTTTGGTGACATGATTACCTTCAAGCAAATGCAAGCAACAGACTTTACAACAAAATTGACAGATGGTGTTATTGTAACCAATCCACCATACGGGGAACGTATCGGTGATGTAGAAGAGATCGAAAAAATGCTACGTCAGTTTGGTACCGTTATGAAAAGTTACCCAACATGGTCTGTATACATGCTTTCATCAATGGAAGATTTCGAAGTACATTATGGTAAAAAGGCAACAAAAAAACGTAAATTATTTAACGGATTTATTCGTACAGACCTTTATCAATATTGGGGTCAAAAATCGGGTCGTCCACAATTCTAATAAAATGACTACATTAGTTTTTAACTAATGTAGTTTTTTTCATTTCGAATAAGTAGGATTTTTTATTTATTCGTTGTATAATGATAAGTACGGGATTTTTTATTAAGAAAAATGTAGATTATAAGTAGAATTAAGTAGAAGCGGAAGGGATGACTGAGTTCCTTCCGCTTCATATTAGGGGGAACATCAATTTGAGGAAGTCTTTACCATTTGATTTATCAAGAGATAAAACATTTTTCGAATCACTAGGCGATTGGATGGGAGACGTTTTATATGACGAGCTACCAGAAAAGGGCTTTGAATGCCGAGATGAGCAGATTTTCATGGCTTATCAAATCGAACAAGCACTAAAAGAAAAAAACATATTATTTGCCGAGGCAGGCGTTGGTACAGGTAAAACAATTGCTTACCTTTTACCAGCTGTTTCCTATGCACGTTATACAGGGAAACCTGCCTTAATTGCTTGCGCGGATGAAACATTAATCGACCAGCTTGTAAAAGAAGGTGGCGATATTCATAAATTACGTGATGTACTAGGATTAGATATTGACGTACGTTTAGCAAAATCACGCGACCAGTATTTATGCTTAAAACGCTTTGAAGAAGCAGAAAAAACAGAAACTGAAGAGTGGATTGACGATATTGCCTTTTCAATACCAGATGGTGTTTATGCGCAAGGTAGCATGATTGCAGTTCAACCTTACGGAGAGCGCTCAGACTATTCAGGTGTCAGCGATGAAGATTGGCAAAAAGTGAACTACAACTCCATTATGCAATGTGCAGTTTGTGACTTACGTAATCGTTGTGGTCAAACGTTGCACCGTGGACATTACCGAAAATCTTCGGATCTTATTATCTGTTCGCAAGACTTCTTAATGGAGCACTTAGCGACGAAGGAATCACGTGAACGTGAAGGTCAATTGCCACTTTTACCAGAGGTGTCGATGGCTGTTCTTGATGAAGGCCATTTATTAGAATATGCTGCACAAAAGGCTTTAACTTATAAAGTACAGGCGTTTACTATCGTTGAACTCTTAGAGCATTTAATGGTAGATGGTGTTCGTGAGCGTACATTATATGCAATTGAGCACTTGCAAGATCATCATGAATTATTCTTTGATCAATTACGTGATGATGTTGTAAAATCAGATGAAGATCGTAAACGAATAAATAAGTCAGACCGTTTAATTGAGCTCGGTAAACGTGTTGTTGCCTATGTGGATCAGCTATTAGAAGAATTCGTATTTGAATCAGAGCTTTATATGATTCCAGAATATGAATTAAATATGGCAGAAGAGTTTTTAGAGCACTATGCCGCGTCACTACGTATTTTTGTAGCACAAGGTGATGCGGTGGATTGGTTAGAGGATACAGATGGTGAAGAAACATTAGTCATTATGCCTCGACTTATTACAGAAGTATTATCAGAAACATTATTCTCGAAAAAAATGCCGATTGTCTTTTCTTCAGCGACATTATCAGTGAAAAAAGATTTCAGCTATATCGCTTCAAGCTTAGGTATCGAAAAACACCAAAACTTTAGTGTACCATCACCATTCGATTACGAAGAAGTAATGAAAATCTATTTACACGAATTACCGCAACAAGAAAAGACTACAAAAGTTGAAAGCTTATTAAAAGACGATGAACAAACTTTAATTTTATTCAAGTCGAAGCAAGCGATGAATCAATTTAAATCACAGCTTAGCTTAATGACACGTTTAAAAGTGGCGTTTGAAGGGGACCGAGAGCTTTCAGCAATCGTCCGTGACTTCCAAAATGGTGAAATTAAAACATTATGCTCATACCATTTATGGGAAGGATTAGATTTACCAGAAGAAGCGTTAACACGCGTTATTATATTTGATTTACCGTTCCCACCACATGACCCATTATTTGATGCGAAGCGTACATTCGCTCAAAATCCATTTGAAGATGTCGAGTTACCATTTATGCAACTGCGTCTTCAACAAGGGATGGGCCGTTTAATTCGGACATCGAATGACCATGGGGATATTCATATTTTATTAAATGAAGAAGAAGTTAAAGTGAAATCAAACTTCATCGACATTTTAGCAGTAGACCCTCAATAACTATAGTAGCCCGTTCGATAAAACATCGAACGGGTTTTTTTGTTTTAAGTGAGTCAAATTGAAAACTCAACCGTCTATAAGAATAAGGGGGTAGAAGCCAATTGCCGATTGAAAAATTATACGTCTCACATCATGATCGTGTTTATCAATTTATTTATTTTTTAGTTGGAGACGACGAGCTTGCGCAAGATCTAACGCAGGAAACCTTTATAAAGGCCATCCAACATATCCAGCAATTTCGCGGGCAAGCAAGCGAAAAAACATGGCTGACAAAAATTGCACGTAATTGCGTATACGACCATTTCAGGCGTAAAAAAATCTTGAAGTTTATCCCGTTACTAAAGGAGCACGAGCAAATTGACTATACATATTCACCTGAACATTGGCTACAAAAAAAGTCAGACCAATATGAACTATATGACGCACTCGGACAGTTGGCTTATCATTACCGAGAAGCTATCGTATTACGTAAAATAGAGGGGTATTCCATCAAAGAAACAGCGCAAATTTTAGGCTGGCCAGAAGTAAAGGTTAAAAATGCAACAGAGAGGGGCATGAAAAAGTTACATGAGCTTTTAGGAGGTGAAGGGGATGCTTGATAACCGTTTGAAAATAATTGAACGAAAATTGATGTCACAAGAAATTAAAACAAGGCAGCTGCAAACTCTTCAACGCCATCAGAAAAAGAAAAAGATACAACAAACCTACTCATATAGAGCAACACTTGCATTATTTGTCATTATTCTTTATGTGTTCGTACAAACCTTTACTTCCGACTTATCAAAATCGCTGCCAGTAGAAAAAACAGCCACATTTGAATTAGGCGAATTAAAAAAGGCGACATATTTATATTCACAGCAGCCAGAAAAAAACTATGATTTAAGATCTCCGTTTTTCGTAGAGAAGCTGACAACAACAGATTGGAACTTATTAAATGATTTTCAGGCACTTTTAAGTGGTGCAGAACTAAAGCCTTTCACAAGAAATGAGACCGATTTTTCAAGTGCGACAAACTATTTGTTCGAACGAAAAAATGGAGAGATGATTTTTCTGAAATCATTCGAAGTAGCAGATGGCATTCTGTTAATTGACCCATCAACGAGGATGGAGCTTGTACTTCCTGATGAAACAACTCAACTATTTGCAACAAAGTGGTTACATGTGTATTTAGAAAATAAACAATTTCCAAAATGGAAGATGGTTTTAATGGTCATTGTAATTATTAGCTCATTACTTTATGAAAATAGATTCCGTATTTTTGGTATTGGAAAGGAAAAGCCGAAAAAATCACTTTGGATTAATGTAACAACTGTTTCGATATTGTTGATAATTGCTTTTTCATCTCAATACTGGGTAGGGACCATTCATTTATTATTTCTACTTATGGGCATTACAATTAGTTTAGTCGTTGGTGAAGTATTGTATAAATTATTTAAAATAAAACCGTTTAATTGGAAAGAACTACTTGTGACGATCGTGATAGTCAATTTGCTCATCGTTGTACTCTTTATGTAATGTAAAAACCATCCGTTGAAAGAAACGGATGGTTTTTTGACAACCTTATTAGTATGTGAGGTTGTATCTAATTACCAAGGCGTGAAGCCTGTAGAGCCTAAAGGTGAGTTTCTTAAAATTTCAATGATTGGCATTGTGTAAGCGAAAATAATTAATGCCGCAACAATGACGCCCCAGAATTTGAAGTTTTCTAAAATTGCTGGTGTTTTTTGTGCACCTGGAGCAACTTCTGCAACTGGGAATTCTTCATGACCTTTTGGTGCGAAGAATGCTAATTGAATCACCATATAGATGATTAAAATAATGGCTACGAATAGGATTGTACCACCAACTGCTTGTGCAATAGAGTAAGGAATCCAATCGATTGCTTGTTGTGCACCACCGTATTCAGAGTAATCTGAGCGACGTGGGGCACCAAGTAAACCTGCGATATGCATAGATCCTGACATGATTGCCATACCGATTGCCCAAAGCACACCTACATAAATCCCCATTTTATTTAATACTGGTGTTAACACACGGCCAGTTAAATGTGGAATTAACCAGAAAGAAACCCCGAAGAACGTTAATACTACTGCTGTTGCCACCGTTAAGTGGAAGTGACCTGTTACCCAAATGGTATTGTGTACTAATTGATTCATTTGGTGAGATGCGTTAACGATACCACCAGCACCACCAGGAATGAAGGCTACCATTCCGATAAACGGTACTAAGAAACGCGAATCACCCCAAGGTAATTTTTTGAACCAGCCAAATACGCCTTTCGCACCTAATTCACGACCACGTAGCTCAAATGTTGCGAACAATGAGAATGCAGTCATTAACGATGGAATAATAACGAAGAATGTTAGCGTAACTTGAATGAACTTCCAGAAACCATCAATCCCAGGCTCTGTTAATTGATGGTGAAGACCTACTGGGAATGAGAATAATAAGAATAAAATAAATGATAAACGAGCCAGTGAATCAGAGAAAATTTTTGCTCCGATAATTTTTGGTACGATTACATACCAAGCCATATATGCTGGTAATAACCAGAAGTATACAAGAGCGTGACCGAAGTACCAGAATAATGTACGTGTTAATAAAACATCAACACGAGAAATTAAACCTAGAGCCCAAGGTAATAGTTGGAATAACACTTCGACTGCAACACCTAAAGAACATGTAATCCATAGAAGGCAGTTAACAAATACCATGTATGTAAGTAATGGTGTTGTTTGACCTTTGTTTTCTTTTTTCCATTGGAAGTATTTCATAATTTGAGCAGCACATAGCACCCAAGAACCAACTACTACTAATGTAAGTCCTAAATAGAAAATCCAGTGTGCCTTTAATGGTGCATAGAACGTATAAAGAACAGTTGCTTTATTTAGTAATACCATGACTGCAGCCATCGCTGTGCCAAGTGTCATTAACCAAAAACCAATCCAACCTAATTTGCGTTGCGTATCAGTTAATGGTCCTGCTGTACGGCTAACCGCAGCAATTTGGAAACCTAAAATGAAGAATGTTGTTAAAATTAAACCTAGTAAAATACCATGAACCGTTAATACTTGATAATAACCAATTTTTATTCCACCAGGAAGAGAAAATTCTCCTGAACGAACTAATACTTGAAGAAGACCTGCAAGACCACCAAGTAGCAATGCGATAAATGCGACATACATATTAGCCATTGCTAGCTTTGCATCTTTTGGTGCTACATTTTTAATGACTGTCTGTTGCATTTTCGTCCACCACCTTTAACATAGAATGCATTGCTGTATGACCAGTACCACAGTACTCGTTACATAGGATTAAATATTCGCCAGCTTGATTCATTTCTGCCAAGTATTCAGAAATATAACCAGGCTCTAACATCATATTAATATTTGTTCCTGCTACTTGGAACCCGTGAATAACATCCTTAGTAGTTGCGATGAATTTCACTTTAGCGCCAAGTGGAACTTCAATTTCAGGTGGATTATAGTAGAAAGCCGAAGCAACGATTACGACTTCATAATCCCATTCCTTTCCTTCTACTTTGTGAACACCTGGATTGTTAAATGGTGCAATCTCATCAACTTTTTCATAGTTAATCGTATTTTTCGAATTGTTTGGGTGAGTACCTGTATGGAATGCGCCAACTCCTAAAATAATTAAAAATGCTACTAATGAGCCGCATCCGAACACAAGCCACCATTTTTCGAACTTATGTAAGTGCATGAGTAGTACTCCTTTCTTTTTTTACGTTTACATTCGACCTGCAAATAAATTGAAGCAGTAGGCCCAAACTAAAATAATGATAAAGCCTAAAGCAAAAGTCATATAAAGCGTACCTTTCAAGTTCTCTTCCTTTTTCTTTTGCTTACCCATCGATTCTCCCTCCCAATTGAAGAAAAGTTTTATTACTGATTTCATCATAGGGGAACGGTTCTTTTGAAGATGTGATTTTTCTCACTTTAATTCCTGATTTTTGTGAAAAAAGTGTGAAAATAAAAAAAGTACATTTTTAAACATAATAAAAAAACGACACGCATAATTTAGCGTGTCGTTGTTTAAATAAAAAGGTTTCGATTATTCATTTTCGTCATCAATTGTGTAAAGGATAACAATTTCACCAGCACCGTCAATTATCGCGGGCAGTTTAAATGCTTGTTGGAATCCATACAGTTTCGTATTTCCAACCATGACTGTTGGAGGCGTAATATCTAATTCAAGATCGTATTGACCTACATATGTACATAAATTCCCTGCAATCATATTACCTAATTCACCAGTAAATGACTCAAGCATGGCACCCTCTAAGGGCACCCCGAACATTGCTGACCCTATAGTACTGAAAATTTCAGGGGAACCATCAATAATAATACGTCCTTTTAAATCTCCGACAAGGCCAATTAGAACGCCCATTTCTTTTTGTTCATATGGTTCAGAAGCGATAATTGGTGATTTAACATCTATATTCATAGGTAAAATTGATTTTAATGAATGAATAGTCCCGTTTAAAATAGTTTGGATATGCTTTGAAGTACTCAAATTAATTTCACCCTTTTCCGACCTTTTTCTACATCTTACCATGTCAAGAAAGTAGATGTATAGAAAAAAATTCAGACTATTGACGACTGTATGTGAATACATTATAATGATATTGATAATTATTATCAACTAATTCAAGGTGGTGTATCGTATGCTTTATGCATTTGTAGGAGCAACAATTTTAGCATATATGGCAATTGGTAATTACGTTTATAAAAATGTAGTGAAGTAATTGCAACCACATAAACTAATCTAAATTTTCATGAACATACAAAATCAATCGCATGATGCATATACTGCATATGCGTTTTTTTAGTGATAAGAATAGAAACTAATGGACGCAACCAAGCAACGTTTTATGAAAAATTAAAAAGTAAATAAAATACGAAAAACTCCTTTTCTGTTAACCGAATAGAATAAGGCGTTTTTTTGAAAATTTTTATGAATACTAGCCGATTTTCGTTACCAATCATGGTACTATAGATTTGTGACGATTTTAAGGCAAATTAAAGGGGTTAGAAAAATGAGTTCGTTTGATGAAAAAATTCATGAATTATTACAGCAATCAGCTTTACAATACATAATTTATAGTAAAAATGAGGATACAGAACGTGTTGAAAAGCTGAATTTATTTGCACGTAAATTATTACAAAAGGAATTTGTTATAGGCTTTGCCGGGCATTTTTCAGCTGGCAAATCGAGTATGATTAATGCGTTATCAGGCGAAGATATTTTAGCGGCAAGTCCAATTCCAACAAGTGCCAATATTGTAAAAGTGCATAAGGCAGATGACGATTATGCAATCGTTTATATGCACAATGAGAAGCCAGTGAAGTTCTCTGCAGGCTTTGACATTAAGCAAGTTAAAGAGCTAAGTAAAAATGGTGAGCTCGTATCACAAATTGAGATTGGTCATAGTAAGTCCGGCTTACCACTTGGGGTAACTGTAATGGACACACCAGGTGTTGATTCAACTGATGATGCGCATGCGATGAGCACGGAATCCGCACTGCATATTGCCGATATGGTTTTTTACACGATGGACTACAACCACGTACAATCAGAGTTGAACTTCCAATTTACCAAGCAATTAATGAAATATAATCCAAATGTTTATTTAATTGTTAACCAAATTGATAAACACCGAGATGCCGAATTATCATTTGATGACTTTAAACAATCTGTGCATAATTCATTCGCAGCTTGGGGAGTTACACCGAAGGATATTTTCTTCACATCTCTACGTGAAAAAAATCTACCAAACAATGACTTTGAAAAGGTCAAAAAAATTGTTATGGATTCGATGAATGATTGGCAAGAACAATTAATTTTAACAGCCGAAAATACGTTAACTAAATTACAACATGAGCATGAAACCTATTTAGTAGAAGAAAAACAAGATCGTTTCGAAACATATACAGAAGTTGTATCTAAAGAAGATTGGGCAAGTCGCAATGATATTTTAGAGCAATTCGAAAAATTAACGCGTCAAACAGAGTTATTCTCGTTTGAACAGTGGGATAAATTATTCGATGAAAATCGCAAAGAGTTATTAGCAAATGCAGCTATTATGCCATCTGATGTACGTGAAAAATTACGCAACTACTTAGAAAGCCAACAAGAAGACTTTAAAGTAGGGGGCTTATTCTCAGCGAAGAAGAAAACTGCTGAGGAACGTGAGCGTCGAAGAGAAGAAGGCTTTGCAAGCTTTAATCATGTTGTTCAATCACAAATCACAGGGCACATTAAAGCATTAATGAAAACGGCATTAAAAGATGTGGGTGCATTAACAGATGAACGTGCAGCTGCTATTGATGCAAAAGTTTTTGATATGCCCGTTAGTGTAATGGAAGATCAAGTTCAAAAAAATACAATTGTGACAGGTGACGCAGTACTAAACTTTGCGAACCGTGTTTCAGAAGCAGCAAAACGTTACTTTATTCAAGCAACAGATGCTTGGAAATTGGAACAAAAATCGGTGCTTGAGCAAGTGGCTTCTGAAGTTTCAGCACCAGTCAAACTAAAAATTAATGCGATGACTGAAAAAGTACAGGCACTGCAACATATTATGCAAATTGAGCAGTTTGAAGCGTTTAACCAAAAAGTGACGACGCAAGTATCCAATGAATTACGCGCCGAATCAAAAGTACATTTAGAAAAATGGGCACGTGATCATGAGCAAGCGTTAAAAGATATTCGTCCATTTGATGCATCAATGTTAAAACAAAAAGAGCAACAAGTAGAAGAACAAGTGCAACAAGCATCAGAAAAAATCGGTGCGGGATTAAGCACTGAGACGGTTATCCAAAAAGCGTTAAAAACAGCGCATATTGTGAGCGATGTTCAAGGCTTTAAAGAAGTAGCGAACTTTTTAACGAAAAAAGTGGAACGCCTACAAAAACGCGATTTTACAATTGCATTATTTGGTGCATTTAGTGCAGGCAAATCAAGCTTTTCAAACGCATTAATGGGTGAATTTGTATTACCAGTGTCACCAAACCCTACAACAGCGGCGATTAATAAAATTCGTCCTGTTACACCCGACCATCCACATGAAACAGCAGACGTGCATTTGAAAAATGAAGCGCAGCTACTTGAAGATATCCAAGGTTCATATGTGGCAATAGGCTTACAAGTTGCATCATTAAAAGAAGCGTATGACCGTGCAGCTGAAGGTTTAGCAGTTAAATTAACAGATGAGCGTTTAAATGTGCATAAATCATTTATTCGTGCATACTCAGAGGGCTATGATACGTTCATTCCAAAACTAGGTACAACACTACGAGTAAATCGTCATGATTTTGAAAAATACGTAGCACAAGAAAATCGTTCATGCTTCGTAGATAATATTGATTTTTACTTTGATTCACCACTCACTCGGATGGGTGTTACATTAGTAGACACACCAGGGGCAGACTCAATCAATGCTCGTCATACCGGTGTTGCGTTTGATTATATTCGAAATGCGGATGCAATTCTTTTCATCACATACTTTAACCACGCCTTTGCAAAAGCTGACCGTGAGTTCTTAATTCAATTAGGTCGTGTAAAAGATGCGTTTGAATTAGATAAAATGTTCTTCATCGTTAATGCAATCGATTTAGCTTCGACAATGGAAGAAGAGGAAGAAGTAAAGGAATACGTCCGCTCAGAATTACAACGCTTTGGTATTCGTTTCCCAAGACTTTACGGGGTTTCCAGCTTGCTAGCACTCAAAGAAAAGCAAGATCAACAAGAGCATCAATCAGGAATGGCACCATTTGAAGATGCATTCCATTATTTCTTGAACGATGAATTAATGGGCATCGCAGTTCAAGCATTACAAGATGAAGTTGACAAAACCGAAGCACGTTTACATGATTTAATCACGCAAACCGAAGAAAACTTAAAACGAAAAGATGAGCGTTTAGGCGAATTAGCGCACTTAGAAAAACATATCCGTTCGAACTATCAAAGTACACAAACGTCAATGATTGAAAGTGAAACGAAGCAAGAATTAGATGAGCTATTATACTACGTGTTGCAGCGTGTATATTATCGTTATCCTGATTTCTTCCGTGAAAGCTATAACCCATCGACATTTGCCCAATTGCCTGCACAACAAGCATTAGAGACGGCGTTAAAAGAAGTGTTACATGCATTAAGCTTTGACTTTGCGCAAGAATTACGTGTAACGAACTTCCGTTTAGCACAATTTGTTGAAAAGAAAATGAAAGAACGCTTTAAAGATGAAGTGCTAAATTTAAAAGAATTAAATCCAAGTTTTGCATTTTTAGCGTATGAAGGAAAAGAGCCACAAATAATGGATTATACAGGCCCATTTAATGATATTACGCCGTACACAAGCGTTAAATCTTATTTCAAAAATGCAAAATCATTCTTTGAGAAAAATGATAAAGAACAATTGCGTGATGCATTAGAACAGCTAACAAAACCTGATGCCCAAAAGTTTTTAGAAATAGAAAAGGGAAAATTAGTAGAGTGGGCAGCAGCCTTTATTGCGATTGAAGCTGAAGGATTACGTCAACATATGCTTAAACAAGCAGTTGAACAAATCGACACAGAACGTTTACTACTTCAAGAAGAAAGCCGTTTAGCTATTTGGAAAGATATATATGCGCAGTTAAAATCGTAAAGAGGGGTTATAAAATGCCAAAAGTATTTGTTACAGCAGATAAATTAGAACGTAACGGTCGTTTTATTGACACACGCTTTGATTTACAAAATCATGAATTAGGTAAAGCATTATATGATGAAGAACATATTGAAGGGGCAATTTATTGGGATTTAGAGCACGATCTTTCGGATATGACAAAAACGGATGGCCGTCACCCATTGCCAAATAGAGAAGATTTACAGGATTTATTTGAAAAGCATGGTTTGCGCTACGATGATGCAATTTACATCTATGATCAAGGTGCTTCGCCTTTTGCAACAAGAGCTTGGTGGATATTAAAATACGCAGGCTTCCAACACGCTTATATTGTGAATGGTGGATACAATGCATTACTACATGCAGGATTTTCAGTGACAACAGCTATCCCTATGTTTGCACCAACAACGCTTGAGTTAAATTGGAACGATAGCATTTTAATGTCACGTAAAGATGTGTTAAATATTGTGGAGGGTAATCATAAAGCCACATTATTGGATGCACGTGCAGCAGAACGTTACCGTGGTGATTTTGAACCACTTGATCCGATTGCAGGACACATCCCAACAGCGAAAAATTATGATTGGGAACAGCTAAAGGAACAATCAGAATTCGTTATCACCACTTCATTGCTCGAAAAAGTATCAAAAGATGAAGAAATTATTATCTATTGTGGTTCAGGTGTAACAGCTACACCGATTTATTCGATTCTTGCACAAGCAGGGTATCAAAATATTAAAATTTATATGGCAGGTTACAGCGATTGGTCGAAACATTATGCTGTTGAAAAAGGTGAAAACCTGTAATTTGTTAAGGAGTTACTTTGTATTGTTTACAAAGTAACTCTTTTTTCTCTGGGAACGTTTATTTACTCTACTTATATAATAATTTGCTGCATTAAGAGACATATTTCTATTATTTGTGATAAAGTTATTTGCAACGAAATGGATGGCAAAAGGAGAGAATTTTAATGTTTTTTAAGAAAAAAACAGAACAAAGTGAACAATCTGGGGTACGTATGATGAATGGTTTTATACGCTTTCAAGCCATTCAATTAAATGTTCACTGCTTTGAAGTAGATGGCATATTAATCGACACGGGCGCCGCGGCATTACTTGAGCAATTTAAGCCATTCTTTTCAGAAATAGATGTAGATAAAATTGTGTTAACGCATTATCATGAAGATCATTCTGGATGTGTACAATACTTACAACAAAACTATAATTTACCCGTTTATATGAGTGATATTAGACGATTAGAATGTATGGAAAAGGCCGACTATCCACTTTATCGAAAGTTATTTTGGGGAAGTCGACCACGTTTTTCTGCACTTGCGATTGGTCAACAATTTTTATCGAGAACATCGAGTTGGTCTGTGATTGAAACACCAGGTCATACAAATGACCATTTAGCATTCTTAAACGAAACAACAGGTCAACTATTTACAGGAGATTTATTTGTATCACCAAAAACGAAAGTTGTTTTGAAAGAGGAAAGTATTCCGCAAATTATATCATCGATTGAAAAAGTACTTACATATGATTTTGATGAAATGTATTGCAATCACGCGGGCTTTGTTAAAAACGGACGCCAAGCATTAAAGTTGAAGCATGAGTATTTATTAGAGTTAACGAATCAGATTGAGATGATGAATGAGAAAGGTCTAACGATAAAAGAAATTAATCATCAACTATTTCCTAAGAAATATCCGATTACCCGAGTATCAATAGGAGAATGGGATTCAGCACATATTGTCTCATCGGTTTTAAGAAAAAGTTAACCTTTACAATTCCTTTACAATTGAAATTATATTATTTAGTTATAGTAATAATATCAACGAATGTAGTATAGACTTCTATCGAAGACTCATAAATCTTGTTGATTTTATTGCTCTTTTTATTGTTATTTAAATAAAATATACTATTTTTAGAAAAAATTTTTAAAATTTATGTCTACTTCATTTCTTTCGATTGTAAAAGTTTTGTTAAGAAGTTAAATGAAAGTTGATAGATTCTAAAAATCAGTGGTATGATGACTTAAGTTTAAAGATATACATACAGGGGGATTCATAAATCATGTTCAACACCAAAAAACCAGATCCATTTTTTGAAGGATTATTAAATATTGCAAGAAACGTACAAGAAGGTGCGAATTTTGCAAAGGAATGTACCATTACAAACATTGCAGACTTGAAACAAATTCAAATTAAAATGAAAGCATACGAAACCGCTGGCGATAAATTAATCCATGATTTAATCGTCAAATTAAACGATTCGTTCATGACACCAATTGAACGTGAAGATATTTTATCACTTGCGATTAAGTTAGATGATATTTTGGATGGGATTGAAAATACGATTGCCCATTTTGAAATGTATGCATTTACAGAAGTGAATCACTATATGCGTGATTTTGTGGACTACATTGCGAAAGCCTCAGATGAAGCAGTAAAAGCAATGGAGTTATTAAATAAAAGAGATTTATTAGGAATGCGTCAACACGCAATTTTAATGAAAGAGTATGAGCACCAATGTGACGAGATTTTCCGTAAATCGATTACGGAATTGTTCGATACTGAAAAAGATCCGATTCGCTTAATTATATTCAAAGATTTATATGAGCAATTAGAAGACAGTGCGGACTATTGTCAAACAGTTGCAAACACAATTGAAACAATCATTATGCGTAATGCATAACGTGCAGAGGAGTAAACTATGAATACGTTATTAATCATTACTGTACTCGTTGTCATCTTTGCATTAGTCTTTGATTTTATTAACGGTTTTCATGATACGGCAAATGCAATTGCAACATCTGTATCAACGCGTGCATTAAAGCCGCGTGTCGCTGTATTGATGGCAGCAATCATGAACTTTGTTGGGGCGATTACATTCGTTGGTGTGGCAAAAGCCGTAGCATCTGGAATTGTCGATCCTTTCTCGCTCAATGCTTTTGAAGGAGATGTTACAGGTTCGGTTATAATTTTAGCTGCACTGAGTTCAGCTATAACGTGGAACTTAGTGACATGGTATTTTGGAATTCCATCAAGTTCATCTCATACATTAATTGGTTCAATAGCAGGGGCGGCAGTGGCATCTGCTGGCTTTGAAATTATCAATTACACAGGTTTTATTAAAATTTTACAAGCCTTAATTGTTTCGCCAATTATCGCTATTGTACTAGGCTTTATCGTCATGAAGATTTTTAAGGTTATTTTCCAACGCTCACCTTTATATACAACGACAAAGGCATTTCGTATAACGCAAATTGGTACGGCAGCCTTACAATCGTTTACACATGGGACAAACGATGCGCAAAAAGCGATGGGGATTATTACAATGGCTCTAATCGCTGCGAACTGGCAAACAACAGATGAAGTGCAAAGTTGGGTTCGCTTGGCGTGTGCATTAGCAATGGGTCTAGGAACATCGATTGGTGGTTACAAAATTATTAAGACAGTGGGCGGGAAAATTATGAAAATCCGTCCGATTAATGGTGTAGCTGCAGATTTAAGTTCCGCATCCATTATTTTTGGAGCTACCCTTATTGCATTACCTGTATCAACAACGCATGTTATTTCTTCAGCCATTATGGGTGTAGGTGCAGCACAGCGTGTAAAAGGTGTAAAATGGGGTATGGCGCGTAAAATTGTCATTACGTGGTTCATCACACTCCCTATATCTGCATTAATGGCAGCATTATTTTATTTATTATATAGTTTCATTTTCTAATATAAAAACGTACTGGGACAAACCAAAAACATCCTTTTTCTCGAGTGAGAAAAAGGATGTTTTTTTGTGCACATCTCTATACGGACGTCTATTCATCGTGCTGTTCTTTTAAGAGTCGTCCTAAAATCTAATCAATTAATAAATTTATTAATATAGTATTTCACTAAATTTAAGGAAATTTTACTTCGTCCAGCATCATTTTTTAGTTAATCCATTGTGAAAATAATTCGTGTGCTCTTTCAATTGGGATGAATAAGCCAACTTTTCCATGTGGTTGTCGTTTACCTGTAGCAAATACTACTCCAATAACTTCACCATCTTCACTAATGACAGGACTGCCACTATTGCCTTTATAAACGGGGGCATCCATCATCACAATTTCCGTATTAATTGATGTAGCCGTTGTATGACCCACAATTTTCCCTTCATTGGCAATACCACTAAATGCTAACGGATTTCCGATAAAGTATACGTGCTGTTGATCTAATAATGTACTCGAATTACTTAATGTTAAATGGGGTAGATCACTGCCATCCACTTTTAATAATGCTAAGTCATATTGTTCATAGGCTTCAATCACTTCCGCTTGATAAAGTGAATTGTCTGGGAACACCACCGTTAGCGTTAACGCATCATCTATAACGTGTTCATTTGTTAAAATATAGCCATCTTCACTGACCGCAAAGCCTGTCCCTTTACTTGATTCCGTATTAATTGTAACAACGGCCTTTTTATAATTTTGAATATGTTCTTGACTAGAAAGTTGAGCGGAAACCTTAACAAATTCAATTGCTGGAATGGAATAAATATTAAATATAATTGCAAATGTATTAAAGACAAGTATGAGTGCCATTAACCAAACAACAAGACGGACCATAGGCTTTTGCTTTTTGGGTTTTTTAGGCGAAGGATTAAGTCTTTCTTCCCTTGCTTTAGCAAGTGCCTTCTCTTGCTCATCTAAAACTAATTGTAAAAATTCTTCTTCTGTTAGCTCTTCAGTTTTGTGATCTTCAGTCATGGCATTCCCTCCAGTATGTATAATTTTAACAAAAATTGTGTTGTGAATGTGACGGAAAATTTATGACAGTTAAAAATATTTTTAGGACTTTGTGAAATGTTTCATATTTCACGATGAAAAGCGTTTCGTGTAAACTATCACATACTTTAGCGCGGCAAAGCAATGGTTTGAAAATGACAGCACTTACATTTGTTTTGTTAGAATAATTGATTGTGTACGTTTTAACAATCTTTAAAATTTGATAATTTGTCATTGAACCCTTGGTATTACAGGGTTCCTTTTGGTATTTCACTAGGGTAATGTCGTTTTTGATATTATCGTTGACAAAGGAATTTAAAACAAATAAGATACGTAAATATAAAGAATATTCTAAAAATTATAAGGGGTTGGATAAAATGGATTTAATGAAGAAGTCTCTAGAAATGCACGAACATTTTGGTGGAAAGATGGAGATTCGGGCGAAAGTACCTGTGCAAGATAAGTATGATTTAAGTTTAGCATATTCTCCAGGTGTAGCAGCCCCTTGTTTAGAAATCGCGAAAAATCCCTCGACTGTATATGACTACACGATGAAGGGAAATTTAGTGGCAATCGTAACGGACGGAACTGCTGTACTAGGGTTAGGGGATATCGGTCCAGAAGCAGCACTTCCTGTTATGGAAGGAAAGGCGTTATTATTAAAACGTTTTGCAAATGTCGATGCCGTTCCCGTTTGCTTAGCCACAAAAGATGTTGATGAAATCGTACGTGTTGTTAAGGCAATTTCTCCGACTTATGGAGGCATTAATTTAGAAGATATATCGGCACCGCGCTGTTTTGAAATCGAAGACCGTTTACGTGCGGAATGTAATATCCCAGTATTTCATGATGATCAGCACGGGACAGCAATTGTCGTTGGTGCGGCACTGATTAATGCAGTGAAGATTGTAAAAAAAGAAGTACAACATATGAAAGTTGTAATTAACGGGGCGGGTGCAGCTGGGATTGCAATTTTACGCATTTTAATTCAAATGGGCTACACAAATGTTGTGATGTGTGACACGAAGGGAATAATTTACGAAGGTCGCTCAGAAGGAATGAATCCAGTAAAAGACCAAATAGCAAATTTAACGAATCCATATCAATTACGTGGTGTGTTAGCGGATGCACTTGCTGATGCGGACGTATTTATCGGTGTATCAGCCGCAAACATTTTAACAGAAGCGCATATCAAGTCGATGGCAGCTGATTCAATCGTTTTTGGCTTAGCAAATCCGGATCCAGAAATAACACCAGAAAACGCTAAAAAGTGGGGTGTGCGTATTATTGGAACGGGTCGCTCTGATCATGCAAACCAAATTAATAATATGTTAGCATTCCCAGGAATTTTCAGAGGGGCATTAGATGTGCGTGCGACAGATATTAACGAAGCGATGAAGCTCGCTGCTGTTGAAGCCATCGCATCACTTGTAACGGATAAAGAGTTACATGAAGATTTTATCGTGCCAAGCTCAATGGATGAGCGTGTGGCAGGTGTTGTGGCAAAAGCTGTAGGGTCCGCAGCGATTGAATCAGGCGTTTCAGTATTGTTCCAACAAGTAGATGTTGTAAAACAGCAGTGGCCATCTAATGAAAACAGACCACCTGATATAAGGTGGTCTGTTCAATCTATTATGCGTTTTGTAATTCAGCAGTTAATTGTTCTAGTTGTGTGATTAAATCGCCAATAAATGTGATTGTATCACGTAGCGGTTGCTCTGTTGTAATATCTACACCAGCCATTTTTGCTAATTCAACTGGCGTTTTTGTACCACCTGTTTTTAATACTTCTGTCCATGCAGCAACAGCTGATTCATCACCATTTAAAATACGTTGTGAAACTTGTGTTGAAATCGTTAAGCCAGCAGAGTATGTGTATGGATATAAGCCCATATAATAATGTGGTTGGCGCATCCAAGTTAACTCAGCACCTTCGTTAATTTCTACCGTATCACCCCAGAACTGCTCTAGCACTTCACGTTTTAATTCGTTTAGTTTGGGTGCGTTGACACTACCACCTGCATCGATAATGTCATATACTTTACGTTGGTAAGCTGCTTCAAGTAAATGTGTAACGAAGTTGTGGTAATACGTGCGGCTAATGATTGTCGAAATAACCCAACGCTTGAATTGTGTATCATTTGAATTTTTTAATAAATAGTTTGCCATTAGCATTTCATTCATTGTTGATGGTGCTTCAATGAAGTATAGAGATGGACGGGCATTGAAAATGTTTTGTTCATCATTTGCTAAATAGAAATGTCCAGCATGACCAAGCTCGTGTGCTAATACAAACACTTCATTCATACGACTCGTCCAAGAAATTAGTACATAAGGGTGTACACCGTAAGGACTTGAACAAAATGCACCTGTTGATTTGCCGGCATTTTGAGCAAAGTCTATCCAACGCTCTTCAAATGCGCGGTCTATCATCTTACTATAATCTTCACCCATAACTGCTAAGCCGTCCTTCATATATTGACGAGACTCTTCTACGGTAATTGTAGGTTCATATGATGGATCTAATGAAACTTTTAAATCTGCAAAAGTCATTTTGTCTAAGCCATGAGTTTTTTGTAGAAGCTTCGCATAACGACGCATGTGCGGTGCAAGTTCATTCATAATTAAATCAATTTGACGGTCATAAAGCGTACGATCCACTTGTTGTGATTCAAGTAACGCATCATAAATCGATGCATAGCCACGTAAATCGGCATCCGTTTTTTCGATGTTTAAGTGGGTATTATAAGCTTTTGCTGTTGTATGTTGATAATCACGTAATTTATTAGAAAAAGCATCGAATGCAGCACGACGTTTGTCCGTATCTGTTTCCAATTCCCAATCACCCTCGAATAGGTTGTAGCTCATCGGGAAAGCCTCTCCATTTACTTCGAAATTCGGGAATTTCATATCAACTAATTTCGTTGTGTTGTAAAGCTCATACGGCGCATCGAATGTTGCGCCAAATGCTGCTAAAGCTTTTTCTGCTTCAGGATGTAATTGGTAAGGTTTTTGAATCAAGAGTTTTTCAATATAATTTGCATATTCGGGTTTAAGCTTTTGTGCTTCTTTTAAAATAGCTTCATCTAAAGCAAGTAAATCACTTTTTACAAATGATAGCTTAGTTGCAAATGTTGCAGCAACAGAACCAAATTGTGCTGAGCGCATTTGATTTTCTGTGCTCGTTTGGTCAACGCTATGCGAAAGACTAGCATATGTTCCGATTGGGATCATTTTTCCTTGGATTTTTTCAATAGTTGCAATTGCTTTAACTGCGCCTTGTGCATCTTTAATAGTACCTGTTAATTGTTCAACAGCTGTATTTACTTCCTCTTTTAAACCTTCAATTGCTGCTAAATAGGCTTCTTCTGAAGGAAATAGATCTCCTAAATTCCACGTTTCTTGAACGGGAACTTCATTTCGATTTATTGATGACATTTCATAACCTCCTAATATTCCGATATTCGAAATAAATATAACATATTTCAGAATATTTAGGAAGTACTTGCGAGACGAATAAAGTTTCTTACAAAATGGAGAAAAGGGGTATAATTGATTTAAAGAGAAGTTAAAAAGAAAAGATTGAAAGAGTGTGAAAATGATGCCTGAAATTAAAGACTGTAGTTTAGTATTAGAAGGTGGCACGTTTCGAACAGTGTTTACTGCAGGTGTACTGGATGCATTAATGGAGCAACAAATAAAGATGCCATATATTGCAGCTATCTCTGCAGGTGCGATTAATGCGGTATCATATATGTCGAACCAGCCTGAACGTACATTCCGTGTATTAACGACATATCGCAACGATCCGCGTTATATGGGCGTACGAAATTTTTTAAAAGAAAAAAGTTATTTTGGGTTAGATTTCTCCTACAATGTGGTTCCAAACCAACTCGATTTATTTGATTGGGATTCGTACTATGAGTACCCAGGGGAAGTTGAATTTGGCGTAACGAATGCGTATACAGGAAAAGTAGAGTATAAAAGTGCGCATGAAATGTCTAGAAACTGCGATATACTTCAAGCAACTTGTGCGATTCCGATACTTTTCCCAGAAATAAAGCTTGGTGATGTACCTTATTATGATGGCGGTTTAGCTGAATCCATTCCTGTAAAACGAGCGATTGAAAAAGGTTTTGATAAACATTTACTTATTTTAACCCGTGAACCAGGCTATATAAAGGGCACGTCAAAGTCGAATAAATTGGCGACGAAACTTTTCCAAAAACGTTATCCACGACTAGCTGCAGCGATGAATAATCGCGCAAATATGTATAATGAAACGATGCACCATATTGGAGAACTTGAGGAGACAGGAAATGCCTTTATTTTAAAGCCAGATTATGCAATAAAAAGCTTTGAAAGTAAAGTTGACCAAATGCGCGCCAATTATGAACTAGGCTATGAGCAAGCTGTGAAAAAAATGCAAGAGTTGAAGCAATTCTTAAATATTAAATAAGAAAACGCACTAGCAGCAATATGGCTAGTGCGTTTCTTTTGTAATCGTAATATTCAACCAACCAAATAAGATGGTCATAACAGGGCTTAGTAAACAAAAGAAGGCAAACGGTAAATAGTCGATAACACTTACTTGAAGTGCTGAAGCAATAAATAAGCCACACACACTCCATGGAACAAGTGGATTTATAACGGTACCTGCATCTTCTATAACACGTGATAAATTTTTAGGATGTAGCTGTAAACTTTTAAATTTTTCTTTGTACGCTTCACCTGTTAACAGTATCGATAAATATTGTTCCCCGATAAATAGATTAATAACAATTGCTGTAAGCGCGGACCCAGTAATGGCTTTACCAACTGTAGTAAGCAACGATTGAACCGAATTCAGTAGTGTTTGAATGATGCCAAGTGCAAATAATAGTCCACCCATTGAAAGAGAAAGCACGATCAAGATAATCGTAAACAACATACTATTCATGCCGCCACGAGATAATAAAGAATCAATCGCTTCAACACCTGTACTCATCGTAAATCCGTTGTATAAAATTGTGAAAAGTTCATTTAAAGGAATCGTGCTATGGAAATAAGAAATAATGATACCACTAATGGCACTAATCGCTAATGTTACGAGACTTGGTAACTTGTAACATGTACAAATAATTAGTAGAACAAGCGGTAGTAATGAATACCAATGAATCAAATTCGTTGATATTAGTATTTCCTTGTAGTGCGAAATGAGCTGTGTATCAATCGTATCGGAACTTGGTGATAATACGAGATAGCCAATAAGTGAAAGAAAAAATGCAGGAATCGTCGTATACATCATATTTTTGATATGCGTAAACAAATCAATCCCGACAACTGATGCTGCTAAGTTTGTCGTATCCGAAAGTGGGGACATTTTATCCCCGAAAAACGCCCCAGAAACAATTGCACCTGCTGTAATAACGAGTGAAGCATCAATCGAACTTGCAACGCCTAACATCGCAACGCCTACAGTTGCAACTGTCGTTAACGAACTACCGATAGCTGTGCCAATGATGCTAGTTAGGATGAATACAATAGCATAAAAGAAGCTTGCCGAAACGATCGAAAATCCGATATATAAAAGGGTAGGAATGGTTCCACTAATTAACCAACTACTGATAAGTACCCCAATTAACAGAAAGATATAGATTGCATTAATGCTCATGGAAACAGAGCTTACCATACTCTTTTCAAGTTCACGGTAAGATACTTTTTTCAAAACACCATAAACAATTAAAATAAAAATTGAAATTAATATTGGAATATGTGGTACACTTTCAAGCTTAATAATGGAATAAGAGATAATGGCAATAATAAAGAGCATGAGAAAGAGTGCTTCTATTAGATGTGGTTTTATGTATTGTTTAGCAATCATGATGCAAAGACTCCTTAATGACAATTTCGCGCTTCAACGCATTGAAGTACGAAAGTCAGTATAGCACGATATGCTAGAAAAGTGAAGGGTGAAAAAAATGAGGCTGGGACATAAGTAAAAAATTTAAAGAAATAAGCAAAATATTATGATAAAAAATGATAAATCGAAAATTGATTGGAATGGAGGGGCGACTCCTGGGGGAATAGCGTGACGCCTGAGACTACAGGCTCAGGCCACGCCCCCGGAAAGCGTACCCGGAATGGAAATCAATTTTCTTGCGCCGAAAAAATAGCATTTTTCTCACAGAGAAAAATGCTATTTTTGGGTTTTGTCCCAGCCTCATTCT
>JAZUES010000083.1:0-9810 GCA_045640265.1 Solibacillus sp. | reverse complement strand
ATGCAGCATGACTTCGGTATATGGAGAATTGGTCCTACTTTTTAATTAAAATATAGCATTAGTGCATAATATATATCTTTTTTAGATTGCTAAGTGCTATGTAATCTTTTGGTATATGCATTAGCATTAGGAAACTTTCATTGTGAAATTTTACAAAGTTAGAAAATTTGTTTGGTTTATATAACTGCAACTCTAGCTTGGCTTTAGCAGAATAGTTCAGCATTCCTTAATTAACACTGCCATTCTACTAGTTAATTCTTGTCAAAAGAAAACACCTTCAATTGTTTTGATACGTAATAATACTTACATATCAAAATTTGAGGTGTTTTATATTTTAAGTCTATAAGAAATTAATGTTCTTTAATGATATATTCAATTTCATGACGTTTTTCATCAGATGACACTTGAACACGTAACGCATCTTCAATATCTTGAAGTAGCTTTAATTGCGTTAGTTTAAATTGGTCAATATCCGTATGATTCAGTGCTTTTTGTTTTGAGCCTTTAGCTGTAGCTTCAATCATTTTCCCATTCTTTCTTAACAATTCCTTAGAAGCGTCTGCTAAACGTTGCTGAGAGGCCATTGCGCGGCGTTGATTATTCATACTAAGTAGCATTGCAATTTGAGATTGCCATAACGGAATTGTATTCATGATAGAACTTTGGATTTTTTCAATTAACATTTGATTGGTTTGTTGAATCATGCGAATTTGTGGAGCATATTGAATTGCTACTTCACGTGATACTTCTAAGTCATACATTCGGCGATCGAGCCATTCTATTTGCATGTTAACATCCTGTAATTCATGACGTTTAAAAGGGTCATCCTGTTCTAGCACCGCCTGTGAAATGGCAGGTAAAATAACCTCTTCCATATGTTGCTTCTTAATTTCAAGAGAAGCAATATAAAGATTTATATTGTGAAAATACTCCTCATTCAACGAATACAATTCATTTAAAAACTGGTAATCGGAAAGTAATCCATTTTGCGTGTGTGCTAATTGGATGCTTAAACGATCAATGCGCATACTCAACTTATTGTAGTGGGTCATTACTTCTTGAATAGATTGTTTTGGACGATTGAATAGCTTACTAAAAAAGCCCTTTTCTTGCTCCACTAATGCATCAGGATCAATCTTTTCTAAGTGTTGCATCAAATCAGATAGTACTTCACCAACTTTTCGAACATCTTTACGTTGAATATAGTTTAGCATTTGTGCCGTGAATTTTTTTAATGCTTCTTGAGCAGGTAATCCAAAAGAGAGTACTTGTTCATATTTAGAACTTTGTAATTCACTTGCAAGCTTCATCGATTGCTGCTTGTCATGCGAACTTAATGAAGCGAAAAGCGGTGTCGTTACATGTTTTGCAACGTTCACCGCAAATTGTTCTTTTGAAACTCGAATGTCGACACTTTCACTTGATGTAAAAGCGTCAAATGGATTGATTTTGTTTCCCATGACTATTCACCGCCGATTTTTAATCGTTCCTTGCGTTTTTCATTCGACATTTTAGCGAAATCAAGTTCGATTTTTAAACTTTCGATATCAGATGATAATGCATTTTTTAAATCTTCTTCCATTGTGACATGAAGATCTTTTAACGTTTTACGCGTGTCATCCAATGCCAAATGAATTTCTGTACCAGTCACTTGTTCTTTCGTTAATAATGTGTATTTGTCAGAAAGTTCTACTGCAGTAGGGAGATGCGCATAGAAGAAATCTTCCACTGCAAAAAACTTTTGTGGATTTGATTGAACAATATTGATAATGCGTTTTGATAACTTCGACATTTCATTTATTTGTTTAAACGATCTAATCGAACGAACACGTATATATTGTTGATTTAATGAATTTACATAGCCTTTCGCTTGTTTTAACTGCGATTCGATTAAATCGTATTCACTTTTGGAAAGCCCTATTTTTTTACTTTGCGATGATTTTTGAATGGCAAATGTAATTTTGTTACATACATAATAGGAAATTACTGCAAGAGGTAACGATGAAATCGCTACAAACCCAGGTAGATTTAAAACTGATACGACGAATGCAGTAAAACCAGCTAATAAGTTAATTAAATGACGTGTTATAAAATTGATAGGACCAAGCATTTTCGTACCTCCTTTACTCGATACTGTTTTTACGTTTGAAATGAAAAAAAGTTTCAAGCATTCTTTATTATTATTGTACAATGTTTTGAATTTGACTCAAAGTGAAGGCACTTCTGTTAGGCAATATTTGTTGTTAATTGCGAGAAGTGTTGCAGCTTTTCGTCAATTGTATACGATATAGTTTCAGAAGAGGGGAATGCTTGTATAATATTAATCATTTCATTTAATGCCTTTTCCGTGCCTTCTAGAGAAATTTGAAGTTGATTGTCACGATTCTCAATCCATCCTTTTAACCCAAGCTCAAGTGCCTTTGTATAAATATAATGATTTGAGACATAATCATCCGAATATAATTGGAAAAATAGATGTTTGATCATTTAAGACTCCTTTCAATGAAAAAGAAGCAAAATAATAAATTATTTTGCTTCAAATGTTAATTAATGCATAAGACGCTCTTTTTGAATAATAGAAATTAAATCATTAATGTAATAAATAACTTGTTTCGAAGCTTTTTCAATATCCTGTAAATGCTGTTCAGCTGTTGTTAAATCTCCACCATTAAATGCATTAACAGCTGCTTTAGCAGAAATATGTACTTGTTCATGATGACGATCAAGCTCAACGTACGATGCAAGTTTTCCGAACCACGGTTTTTGGTGATGTATACCATTTACCTAGACGGCAGTCACGATGAGAAGAAACGTCTGTTGGTGATAATTTTTCTAAACCAAGGAACATGTTATATACACGCCACTTCCATAAAATATGGTCTGATTTCGATAATAATAATAGTGAAGTACTTGAAAGTTGGACATTATTATTTGTCGTAATTTCGTTGCGGAAGCGTGTAATTTCTTGACCAAGTTTATGTATATCACGAGATGTATCATTTCCGTAAGTACGGATATCTTCTTGTAAATTAGAAATTTGAACCATACGCATTGAAATCTCATCAATGGATGCGGCCTGTTCTTCAGACGCAGCTGCTGTTGCTGTAATATCCATATTAATACTTTGAATAATTTCAACAATTGAGTTGAGTAAAGGTAAGGATTCTTTCGCTTCACCAGTTGCTTTTCGAATAATTGAAGTTGTATCTGTGATTGAAGTTGCTACATTATTTGAATAACTTTTTAATGATTGAACATTTGTTGATACTTCACCAAGGGCAGAAACGGTATTTTCTGCAAGTTTACGTACTTCTTGAGCAACGACGGCAAAGCCTTTGCCATGTTCACCAGCACGTGCTGCTTCAATGGATGCATTTAATGCAAGTAAATTTGTTTGGTCCGCAATTTGATTAATTAATGTAACGACACTTTCGATATCGTTAACATGTTTTTGAAGTTCTGTGAAACCAGCAACAATCTCTGTAAAGGTCTCTTCTGTTGTAAAGATTTCTTGTAAGGCATGTTCTACGGCTTGTTTACCACGTATTGCGTTTTCCACAGATTCATTCGTTTTTTCCGCAATATTTGTAGAAGAATTGGCGATTTCTGCAATCGACGAAGCTAATTCTTGGGAAGCAGCGGTAGAGCCTGCAATATCATCTGATTGTGTATCTAAGCGTTGAATTAAGTCTTTCATGTACATGATATTTGCGTTGGCATCTGTTAAAGAGGTAAGCTCTTCAATAACATTTTCAATCAAGCGCTCTGTCATGACTTCGACAAGTAATTCTTGCTCAATATTTACTGCTGCTGAAACAGATTTCATATATGTAAAGGCTAAATTTGGTTTCATACCGAAATGATGTAAAATTAAAGTCGTAATATAAAAGGAAAATTGGTTGAACACAACGATTAATTTGCCTGGTTCATATCGATCTTCACGCAAAGTGTTAAAAAACTTAATCGTCTGGTCAACATACGCATCATTACGTTCTGCCAAGAAAAACTGTTTTAAATAACGTTCGATTTGAGCTTCAGAAATTGTACTTTTACCAGATGGTGAAATTTCATCTAAGTATTGATTGAAAATAACATTCATTGTTGGTGTTAATGTAGCAACACGTTCATAAATCGTATGTAAATGAATCTGATCTTGTTTGTTAAAATTATTGAATTTTAATGTGTTTAAAAATCTTGGAGAAGCAGTTAAATCTGTACCACGTTCAAATAGGTCCTGCAATTCAGCTTTTGGTTTTAACTTTGTAAACATGAAAATCCTCCTGATGTCTTATAGAATTACCACTATTTTAACATATGAAAGTTAGCAATAATAGACATTTCCCGTATAGATGATTAAAATAAAGGTATAGAAAGGATAATGATTATGTTTAAAATTATCTATATGAAAGCAGATTATGAGCCGTGGTGGAAATTTGATGGTTGGGAAGATCATATTGTCTCCATACACGAATTTGAAGATGAAAAACAATTTCAAATAGTACTTTCAGATATTATGAGCGAGTTTCGTCAGACTTATGACAATGAGGCGTGTAAAAACGAATGTTTTTTCGCATTTTGGTCGGAGGATGAAAGTGAATTTTGTGAAGCATGTGATGAAGATACCCAAATTTATCACGGCATTATTTTACAAACACCCCATATGGTTTCAAAATAATTTAAATAGAAAATTTTAGCAATTAAACGAAATTTAAATTGACAGTTTTATTTTTTCTATATATACTTAATATTAACAATTAGATAGCATTACCGTAAAACAATGTTTTTTATTAAGTAATGGTTAATTGTTCACTTTTATTTTTTGGAGGTTTTCTTAATGAAACAAGGTACAGTAAAATGGTTTAACTCAGAAAAAGGTTTCGGTTTCATCGAAGTTGAAGGCGGTAACGATGTATTCGTACACTTCTCAGCTATCCAAGGTGAAGGCTTCAAAACTTTAGACGAAGGTCAAAAGGTTGAATTTGAAGTTGAAGATGGTAACCGTGGTCCACAAGCTACTAACGTAACTAAACTTTAATTCATACGAATCCAAAGACACGTAAGTTATTAAACTTACGTGTCTTTTTTGTCGTTAATTCATTGTGTTTCTTCACTGGTCATAATCGGCTTATATTTAAATTCAGATGCGGTTGGCCAATTTGACCCTGAAATAGTTAAAGAGTTGAATATGTACAGGGGATAGGGGATATAGTGTTTGTTTTAAACAGCAAAAAAACCTCTCAATCCCAATTACGGGACTAAGAGGTTTCAAATTTGAAAGAAAATTATTTTAAGCCTTCTTTTTCTTTCCAATCTAAGAATTCATCATATGTTAATGGTTTGTCTAAAATAGAACCATCTTCACGGATTTCAATAACACGGTTTGCAATCGTTTGAATGAATTGGTGGTCATGAGATGTGAATATCATAGCGCCTTTGAAGCGAGTTAAACCTTCATTTAATGCTTGAATTGATTCAAGGTCTAAGTGGTTAGTAGGTTCATCTAATAAAATAACGTTCGCATTGTTTAACATCATCTTAGATAATAGACAACGTACTTTTTCGCCACCTGAAAGAACGCCAGGAGATTTCTTCACTTCTTCACCAGAGAATAACATACGACCTAAGAATCCGCGTAAGAAAGACTCAGTTTCATCTTCTGGAGAATATGGACGTAACCATTCAACTAATGACTTTTCAGTACCACCGAAGTATTGGTCATGATCCATTTCAAAGTAACTTTGAGTTGTTGTAACGCCCCATTTGAACGTACCAGCATCTGCTGGTTTGCGATCCATTAAAATATCCATTAATGCAGATTTAGCATTTGGAGAACCTAAAAGAATAATTTTATCATCTTTGTTCATTGAGAAGCGAATGTCTTTAAATAATGTTTCGCCATCTTGAGAAGCTGATAAACCGTCTACAGTTAACACGTCATTCCCAATTTCACGACCAGTTTGGAAGTTAATGAATGGGTATTTACGGCTTGATGGACGGATATCATCTAACTCGATTTTTTCTAACATTTTTTTACGAGATGTCGCTTGAGAAGATTTCGATGCGTTTGCAGAGAAACGAGCAATGAATTCTTTCAATTCTTTAATTTTTTCTTCTTTTTTCGAGTTTTGGTCAGCCATCATTTTTTGTGCTAATTGGCTAGACTCATACCAGAAATCATAGTTACCAACGTAAAGTTGGATTTTACCGAAATCTAAATCTGCAATGTGCGTACAAACTTTGTTTAAGAAGTGACGGTCATGGGAAACAACGATTACAGTGTTTTCGAAGTTGATTAAAAATTCCTCTAACCAATTAATTGCTTTTAAATCTAAGTGGTTGGTAGGCTCATCCAGTAGTAAAACATCTGGTTTGCCGAATAATGCTTGAGCAAGTAACACTTTGACTTTGTCAGAACCTTCTAAGTCTGCCATCATCATATAGTGAAGCTCATCGCCGATACCTAAACCGTTAAGTAAAGAAGCCGCATCAGATTCTGCTTCCCAACCGTTCATGTCAGCGAATTCGCCTTCAAGTTCAGCAGCACGCATACCGTCTTCATCAGTCATTTCTGGCTTCATGTAGATTGCGTCTTTTTCTGCTTTTACTTCCCATAGACGTTTGTTACCCATTACAACTGTATCAAGTACGTTGAACTCATCGTACTCAAAGTGGTTTTGTTTTAATACTGAAAGACGTTCATCTTTACCCATTGATACGTGACCTTCTTGTGCCTCGATATCACCAGATAAAATTTTTAAGAATGTTGATTTACCAGCACCGTTTGCACCGATTAGGCCGTAACAGTTACCTGGTGTGAATTTAATATTTACATCGTCAAATAATTTACGGTCGCCATAGCGAAGACCTACACCTGATACTTGAATCATGTAAGTACCTCCTTGTATTTTTATGTTTTTTTTAGATTGCTTCAGAAAGAGGATTTCTCTTTTGCACACAATGTTTCTATTATAGCATGACTCCTTATTAAATTAAATAAAGTAGGTGTTAAAACAGGATAAAACTTCTATGTTAAATAAATTAACGTTGTCAGACTACTTAGAATATGTTTTACTAACATAGTTAGTGAATGACTGAATCGAGGAAAAATATGAAACTGCATATAAGATTGAAAATATCATTTGTTATATTGGCTATTTTTCTAGTATCGATAAATTTACGACCCGCTGTAACATCCGTGGGACCGATTTTATCAACGATTAGTGATTCACTCGGTGTTACTAGCACACAGATGAGTTTATTAACATCCGTACCTGTGTTTTGTATGGGATTATTTGCGCCACTTTCCGTTCCCATTCAAAAAAATTTGGGTTACAAATGGTCAATTGCAGCACTTACCTTACTGATTGGGATTGCAACAGCAGCACGAATTAGCTTTTCTAGTTATATCGCACTAGTAGTAACGAGCTTTTTTGCTGGGTTTGCAATTGCGATAATTAGTCCTATCATCAATGCGTATATAAAAGAAAAGTTCCCGACAAAATTGGAACCTGTAATCGGTGTTTACTCATTCGCTATTGGATTTGGTGCCACGATTAGTTCTGGGTTTACAGGCATTTTTTATGAAAGCTTTGGTGGAAATTGGGCTTTAGCACTCGGTGTATGGGGGATTTTGGCTGTCGTAGCCATGCTTTGTTGGATTATGACAGTGGATTCAGCAAAACTAGAGCAACAATTACAGGTTACAGAACAAACACGTAACCCTTGGAAAAGTAAATTAGCATGGATTATTATGATCTATTTTGGCTTACAAACATCACTTTTTTTCAGTTTAACAACTTGGCTTGTATCGATTGCAATGGAACAGGGCTTGTCTTTATTAACTGCAGGCTCGGTATTAACGCTTATGACAATTGTACAGCTAGTGGGAAATATTTTGATTCCTTCACTTATTAACCGATATCCGAATCGCATTTTTTGGTTACATGGGTTAATTATCATAGGATTAACCGGCTCGGTATTTTTCTTTATAGATGCACCATGGGCGATTTGGATTGGGGCTATAGTATATGGTTGCGTTTTAAGTGGCTTATTTCCAATCGGGTTAATGTTACCGTTAGATGAAGCTAAAAATAATGATGAAGCAAATGAATGGAGTTCTATGGTTCTTTCTGGTGGATTCATGATGAGTGCAATCGTACCGTTAGTAATTGGTGTAGTATTTGATATGACGACGACACACCTTATGACAAAGGTAATTTTCGTGCTATTGTTCATATTTATGTCATTATCCATTTTTGTAATGCAAAAACTAAAGAAACAACTATACTGAAAAGTAGTGGATAATCTGACTACTTTTTATTTTGAATCCAATCTAGTTGACATAATCTTATTATTGTAAAGGAGAAAGAAATGAAAAAATTAATAATGCTAGTAGCGGTGATGTTATTAGCAGCTTGTTCAGATAAAGCAGAAAGCAATTGGGTATCACAGGTCATTCCAAAGGAAGAAAAGCAACCCGCCCCAGTATATGAGGCTGAAGTAAGCATACATACACCTTTTTCAACAACGACCGGGCTTGTCATTAAGCAAGATAATCGTGACAAATGGATTTTAGTCAATGCCACAGAAGTAGCAGGCCATCCCAATGCACTTGTGCAAGATGAATTGTTAACACTAGGGGAAGTACAAGGAATTGATATAGAACATAATATTGCAATAATACATATAAGAAATAGTTATGACTTTGAAACATTCCAACTTTCAGAAGAAGAAATTTTAAATGGACTTAATAAAAAAGGAAAAAAAATAAGTTACCATGAATCCTTTGTCAACGGGAAATCCGTTCAAGCAAGTGCTAAACAAATTAAAGTCCTGCTCGATCAATCAATAAAAAATCCATTAACGTGGGAGAAACGCTACGATAAAAGTACTTTATTGCTACAAGAAACTACATTGGCAGAAGCTACAAATTTTACAAATCATTACGAGAAGAATATTTTCACATATAATCCAGACAGCTTAAAGCATTTTGCAACGAAATTTATTGAACAGTTGAATAAAAGTGTAGAAGAAGCAGATTGGCAACTAATTGAAAACGATGTAGGTTCTGATGAATTGTTTGATGAATTGCAGTACATTTCCAAAAAGGTAAAGGGCTATTCAATTAAAGAAGCACGTAAAGACGGCGTTTATTATTTTGTAAACGGAATCGATGATCAGAAAAATGAAGTTCGCTTAACTCTAATTCATGATCAAGATCAATACAAAGTGATTGGTACAAATTTAATTGATTCAGAAGAATTGAAGGAACAAAAAATCGCTCAAGTAGATTTAGTAAATGAACCAGAATTATCAGAAGTTCCAGCCCTTCAAATGTTTATATATCAGAAGTTAAAAGAAATAAACATTACCTCAAAAGAAGGGGAGCTATGGAAGCTGAAAGTAGTAGATAAAAAGGTGAACGTGCTTGAGAAAAACGATAAAGAAAAAACGAAGTATAGTTGTGACGCCATTAAAATTGAGAAAAAGGGCGTTAAAAATGCTGTCCAACTAATCGGCTGTTCTAAAGAAAGCAAAACACAAGTTACGCTGGGCTATATAAAGTAAAAACATGTGCGGGGAATTTTCTCGCACATGTTTTTATAGAAAATTGCATATTATACGACGCTATATGACGAAATTTAAATGAATAAAAAAGCTTATAAGCACTTAACACAACTGAACAAATTAACCAAATAAAATGGTGCAAAAAAAAAATTTTATTTTACATAATTGAATTAAAAAACCACTATGATACCGAAAACCACTTGAAATGATTCAATTAATAGGTTGATACCAGTCGCTGAAACA
>JAZUES010000082.1:0-2447 GCA_045640265.1 Solibacillus sp. | reverse complement strand
GCTCAGCACACATTCACAAAGCCTCTTTGCAGAGTCTCTGTGAATGTTCTTTGTGCTGTGTGTAAGGCCCGCCGATTTAAGGTGTGTCTTTTCAAATATTTTTTAAATACGATTAGGCGCTATGCTATCGCAAGGCGCCGGTCTTTCTATAATATAGGGTGAAACGTTTTGCAATATCAAAGTATTTTTTCCTCTAAAATAGTGGATATTTTGGGATAGTCATTCGGCGGGCTCAGCACACATTCACAAAGCCTCTTTGCAAGAGTCTCTGCGAATGTTCTTTGTGCTGTGTGTAAGGCCCACCAATATAAGGTGTGTCGTTACGAACCTTTTTAAATACTGTAGGCGCTATGCTATCGCAAGGCGCCGGGCTTTCTATAAGATAGGACGTTTTAATGAATGTTTGTTTTTGAACCTTACGCAGAAGGGGATTTTCAAATGAATTTAACAACCTAACTAATGGAGGAATGTGAAAATTATGAAAAAAACTTTACTAATAACAGTCGTTTTAACTTTACTAACTTTTACAGCCGGTTGTAACGAAAATAATGAGGAAGTCATAAAGGAAAACAACAATGACAATTTAACTGAGACCGAAAACAACGAGCAGTTACCTTTAAGAGAAAGAATCGAAATAGAAATGGAGAAAGATACAAATACAATAGAAAATATTGCTCAGGGGCAATTTGATGGACGTGAAATAGGTTTGCTTAAAGTCTTTGATGACTTTGGAGATGATGCCATTAGTTATTCTTTTACAAATGAATTACAAAGTGAACTATTAGAATATATAAAGTCTATTTCTGTAAAGTTCGAAAGTGAAAAAATAGACCTATCTGGTAATCATTTCGATTTCTTTATTGTGCGTCCGCAATATTCAACTTTTCAGACGGGTTCTCATATTGGTGTAAATTTGGATAAGAAAGAACTGCAAATTTCTGGCGGAGAAGGGGTTATGCCAAAAGTTTACAAGGTTTTAGAAAATGAGGATAGTGTTTTCGGAAAACTAGAAAGTTATTTAAAATTAGGAACTGAAAAAATTATTAGCCCCTCTAATTAAAAAAAGTACAACCCCCTTTAAATTCGGGGTTGTACTTTTTTACTATTACGGCAATAATGTGACGCCTTCTTTGGTAACGATTTTCTCTGTGTTAAACGCTACCATGTGGTGAAAGTTTAGGCTATTATTAAAGCATTTCCCTTCTAATAAGAGGGATTGGGGGAGTCATTCGGCGGGCTCAGCACACATTCACAAAGCCTCTTTGCAAGAGTCTCTGTGAATGTTCTTTGTGTTGTGTGTAAGGCCCGCCAATATAAGGTGTATCGTTATCGACCTTTTTAAATACCGTAAGCGCTGGGCTTCTAATATAGATAGCCAATTCGTTTTATTTAAAAGAACGGCGCCTTTGCTTGCAATAGCGCCTTACCTCTTTAAAGAAATATAATAGACTACGCTTATTTGGCGGGCCTTGCATAAAGCGCAAAGATGAGTCGTACAGATTTGTGCAACAAAGCTGTGCGATTCATGCGCTTGCCCGCCAACTTGATACACCATCACTCAATCCTTATTAAAAAATAGCCCAACAAAAAAGCAATCCTTCAAATTTTTATAATTCAAAGGATAGCTATTGTTATTAATATGAAATTTTTGAACGTAAGTAGGCTGTGATGAATTGGTCTAAATCGCCGTCCATTACTGCGCTAACGTTACCAGTTTCGACGCTTGTACGGTGATCTTTTACCATTGAATAGGGGTGGAATACATAAGAACGGATTTGTGAACCCCAACCAATTTCATCTTTTTCACCGCGAATTTCGTCTAATTGTGCTTGTTGTCTTTCAATTTCTAATTGGTAAAGCTTTGATTTTAACATTTTCATCGCAGCTTCACGGTTTTTAATTTGTGAACGTTCCGCTTGGCATTGTACGACTGTGCCTGTTGGTGTATGTGTAATACGAACAGCTGAGTCTGTTGTATTGATGTGCTGACCACCTGCACCTGTTGCACGGTACGTATCAATTTTTAAGTCTTCTGTGCGAATATCGATTTCAACTTCATCGTTGAACTCTGGCATAATATCGCATGAAACGAATGATGTATGACGACGGCCTGATGAATCGAATGGCGAAATACGTACTAAACGGTGTACGCCTTTTTCTGCTTTTAAATAACCGTATGCATTATGACCGGAAATTTTTAAGGTAACGGATTTGATTCCAGCTTCATCGCCTGGTAAGTAATCCATTGTTTCCACTTTAAAGCCGCGCTTATCTGACCAGCGTTGATACATACGTAAAAGCATTGAGCCCCAGTCTTGTGACTCTGTACCACCAGCACCTGGGTGAAGTTCTAAAATGGCATTGTTTTTATCATATGGCTCTGATAATAACATTTGTAATTCGAAATCGGCCATTTTGGCTTGGAAGTCTGCTAATTCAGTGCCAAG
>JAZUES010000081.1:0-3219 GCA_045640265.1 Solibacillus sp. | reverse complement strand
AAAAATGCTATTTTTTCGGCGTAAGAAAATTGATTTCCATTCCGGGTACGCTTTCCGGTGGCGTGGCTTGAGCCTGTAGTCTCAGGCGACACGCTATTCCCCCAGGAGTCGACCCTCCATTCCAATCAATTTTCGATAATCATTTTTGTTATCATAATAGTTTGCTTATTTCTTTAAATTTTTTCTTATGTCCCAGCCTCAACATTTATACTGTTTGTTCTTTTGAATTTTCCCTAACTCGTTGGCTTTTTAATAGGAATACTAAAAAATTCATATAACGGATGAGTACGTAACAAACTATTAGCGCTGAAAAAACGAGTTCAATAGTTGCTAAAGTCGATAACCAAGAATAGCTAATTTGATGACCCTCTAAAAATAGAACGAATGCACGTGTAGCTGTTGCAGTAATAACTAGCGGGAAAGTAAATGCCGCGTAACTTGGATAAAATGGTAGCTTCAACGCACTCGGTAGTTTTGTTAACACGAGTAAAAATAAACATTGAGCGATAATAAATAACGTAATTGCAATTGCAACATTGCCATCAAATTGTTTCAAATAGGCAGCTAAACTTAATGATGCGGGAGCTGTCAAAATCGTCAACATTGGAATTGTTGGCTCAGGTAAGTCTTTACGAATAAAGCCTCGTGTAATGACAATGGGTACTAAAATAAGAAAGGCAACAATCGCAAAAATAACGATAAATTGTGTCAACATACTCGATAAATCGCCAGCAGTTAAAGGCATAACAGCAGTACCGACAAATAGAATTAGCCAACTTGGAAAAATAGATGCAATCGTAATATGCTTTTTCCATATGAATGTTTTAATAAAATAAATGATAATGGCTACTTGTCCAATCGCAGCAACTATCCATAGCGAATGAATAAACCAACTAGCCACATTGTACGCATGCAAACCACTACTCAGTGACATCGTACCCATAGTAAAAGTAGGGGATACAGATGCAATTATTGGGTTTTGCATTTCTTGTTTGAAAGATGTAAAAGCAAACACGAGCTTGCCAATCAATAAAATAAATAAAACGACACCAATGAAAAATGCAATATTTCCTAAAAGGCTAAAGTCAATCAAATGTAGTAAATTGCCTAGTGAAATGAAAGCGAGCATAAGACCGCTCATTGGGATCGGAATAACTTTAAATAAATTGTTCATAAATGTTCCTCCGAAAATTGTTACGCTTTGAAAAGAATGAAAAACGCAAAGTAAATTGTCGTTTCGCGTATTGTAATCACTCATCTATATTACTGTGTTAGCTTTAATCCGACAACAGCTATAATAATAAACAAAATAAACAAAATTCTTTTCCAATCCTTTGATTCATTGTAGACAAACATACCGACTAAAGTTCCGCCAACTGTACCAATACCTGTCCAAACTGCATAGGATACACCCATCGGTAATGTTTTCATTGCAAAAGCTAATAGGGTAAAACTGAAAACAAAGGAACCAAATAAATAGGAAAAGTTGGCGATTGATTTTTTTTGCGCAACTTTATTCATGCCAATAACGCCGCCTACTTCAAAAAGACCGGCAAAAATTAAATAGATCCACGCCATTATGCATCCCTCGTTTCTTCGGGCTCATTTGTAAGGAGCTTCAGTCCAATAACACCTACAAGTAATAAGACGATAAACCCGATTTTTGAAGGGCTAAAAGGTTCGTTAAATAATACCGTTTCAACAATGACGGTGCCTGCAGTACCAATACCTGTGAACACAGCATAAACAGTGGAAACAGGTAGCTTGTCTGTTGCAATGATTAAAATATAAAAGGATAGGACGATAAGTACGACAACACCTGCCCACATCCATATTGAGCTTGCGTATTTTAAACCCATTGCCCAAATAATTTCAATAACGCCTGCTAATAAAACAAGAATCCAATATTTCGTCAAAATTCTTCACCTCAGTTTGTAATCCCTCGATAGAATACGTGCCAACAGGCTTGTAAACGTTTTTCAAATCTCGCTTCGCCACCATATAACATTTCCACATATAAGCTATCAAGTAATGCTAAAAAGCTATTTGCTGCCATTTCAGAAGAAACTGCAATGATTTGTGCCTCAAAATAACGAATAAATAATACTTCTAATGAATCTAAATAAAAATAGGTTTGTTCTAACAAAAGGTTTTCTAAATGTTGTGGTGTTAAAAATGTTGATGTAATAAAAAATTTCGTACTCGCTTTCTCAGAAAAACGTTGCTGTATAACAGATAACAGTGGTAATAAACTAGAATTTAATGGCTCGTTCATGATACTTTCAATGGACTGTTTCATAAAATTAAGTTCAGTTTGCATCGCATTTTTTGCAATCGTTAAATACAGTTCGTCTTTACTTTTGAAATACGTGTAAATCGATTGTTTTCGGATGCCAACTTGTTCTGCAATTTGAGCCAAAGATCCACCATTATAGCCATGTTCACCAAAATTGAGTAAAGCAGCTTCTATAATTTTATCTCTTGTCATTCATATCACCTTCCTGCCGTTCGTCAGTCAAAAATTATCATATCATAAATTCGAATGCAAGGTTTATACTTTAAGATGAAAGCAAACTATCGATGAGGTGAGTGTATGGAACGTTGTGCATGGGTAAATCTAAATGAACCAATATATGTGAAGTATCATGATGAAGAATGGGGTGTTCCGATTACAGATGATCAACAATTATTTGAAATGATTTGTTTAGAAGGGGCGCAGGCAGGATTAAGTTGGTTAACGATATTAAAACGTCGAGATGGCTATCGTGCTGCATTTGATCAATTTGATGTAAAAAAAATTGTCGAATATGATGACGCTAAATTGAGTGCATTAAAAGAAGATGAAAGAATTATCCGTAATCGATTAAAAATTCTAAGTGTAAAAACGAATGCAGAAAGCTATTTGAAAATCCAACAACAGTATGGTTCGTTCTCAAACTATATTTGGTCATTTGTTGATGGAAAACCAATTATTAATCATTGGGAAACTACTAAAGATATACCTATAACAACGGAATTAAGTGACCGTATGAGTAAGCAACTAAAAAAAGACGGTTTTAAATTTGTAGGGAGCACGATTTGCTATTCCTTTATGCAAGCAGTCGGAATGATAAATGATCATACACTCAACTGTCATTGTCGTCAAAAGTAATCATGACTTATTTGAAAGGAAGAAATAGCGCTTCTTCAACAAAATATGCAGGCAGAAGATCGCGAACG
>JAZUES010000080.1:0-4902 GCA_045640265.1 Solibacillus sp. | reverse complement strand
TCCTCTGCACGTGCATGCACAAAATTCATATTTTCTAATTGTAATTCATTCGTTAAATGATTTAAAAATGTAATACGTTTATTTAATGAATCGACAATTGTAATTTGTAAATGTGGGAAGCAAATTTTAATTGGAATACTTGGAAACCCTGCGCCAGCACCAACATCACAAACGCGTGTTACTTTTGTGAAATCAAAATAAAATGACGCGCTAATTGAATCGTAAAAGTGTTTTAAATAAACCCCTTCCAAATCCGTAATTGCCGTTAAATTCATTTTTTCATTCCACTCAACTAACAGTTCAAAATACTTTTTAAACTGTGCGATTTGTTGTTCTGAGAGTTCAATGCCTTTTTCCTTCAATGCTTCAATAAACTGCTTTTCGTTCATAAAGACGCTCCTTTTCACTAAATCAATTACGCCAAAGAGTTAACTTCTTTTGAGCGGGCGTTTGGATATCCACTAAAAAGAAGTTAAAAGAACAAGCGCCTTTTTGTAAAAAGACGCTTATCGTTATTAGTTCGTGCTTATTTTTGCAATTTTCCCTTGCTCAATATAGACCAGTAGAATTGAAATATCAGCAGGATTTACACCTGAAATACGGGATGCTTGTGCAATCGAAAGTGGTCGCACTTGCTTTAATTTTTGCAATGCTTCTGTAGCTAAGCTACCAATCGCATCATAATCGATATTTTCAGGGATTTTCTTATCCTCTAATTTTTTCATTTTTTCTACTTGTTGAAGGGCCTTTTGAATATAACCTTCGTACTTTAATTGGACTTCGACTTGTTCACGTACTTCTTCACTTAATAATTCCTCTGTTGGTTCGATTAAACCTGCAACTAAGTCATATGTCATTTCTGTACGTTTTACAAAATCAGAAGCACGAATACCATCTTTTAGTTCGGCACCGCCTACAGAACGCACCGTTTCTTGTGTTTTTTCATTTGGTTTCACGATAATTTCACGTAAACGGGCAATTTCATTTTCTACTTGCTGACGTTTTTTTGTAAAACGTGCATAGCGTTCTTCTGAAATTAACCCTACTTTATAACCTACATCTGTTACACGTAAGTCAGCATTATCATGACGTAATAATAAGCGATATTCTGCACGAGATGTAAGCAGTCGGTACGGCTCATTTGTACCTTTTGTTACTAAGTCATCGATTAATACCCCAATATAGGCATCTGAACGAGCAAGGATAACTTCTTCTTTTCCTTGTACTTTCAATCCTGCATTCATACCTGCCATTAACCCTTGACCGGCTGCTTCCTCATAACCTGATGTACCATTTAATTGACCCGCTGTATAAAGGCCTTTAATCGCTTTTGTTTCAAGTGTTGGCCATAATTGTGTTGGCACAATAGCATCATATTCAATTGCATAGCCAGCACGCATAATTTCAGCATTTTCTAACCCCGGAATTGAGGCAACCATTTTACGTTGTACATGTTCAGGAAGTGACGTTGAGAATCCTTGTACGTATACTTCTTGCGTATCGCGACCTTCTGGCTCAAGGAAAATTTGATGGCGCGGCTTATCCGCGAAGCGCGTAATTTTATCCTCAATTGATGGACAATAACGTGGCCCTGTCCCTTTTATCATTCCTGAGAACATTGGAGAAAGGTGTAAGTTTTCATTAATAATTTCGTGTGTTTTTTCACTTGTATATGTTAACCAGCAAGGAAGCTGATCTGTAATAAATTCAGTTGTTTCAAAACTAAATGCACGTGGCTCTTCATCACCAGGTTGAATTTCCGTTTTAGAATAATCAATTGTACGGCTATTCACACGTGGTGGCGTACCTGTTTTAAAGCGTACCATATTAAAGCCTAAGTCTTTTAAGTTGTCCGCTAATTTAATCGATGGCTGTTGGTTATTTGGACCTGATGAATATTTTAAGTCCCCGATAATGATTTCCCCGCGTAAAAACGTACCAGTCGTTAAAACAACTGCATTCGCACGGTAAATAGCACCAACCTGTGTAATAACACCTTTTACTTCTTCATCTTCAATAATTAATTCTTCAACCATAGCTTGGCGAATTTGAAGATTTGGTTCTTCTTCTAATAAGCGTTTCATTTCACGTTGATATAACTGTTTATCGGCTTGCGCACGTAATGCACGTACAGCAGGACCTTTCGCTGTATTTAGCATACGCATTTGAATATATGTTTTATCAATTGCGCGTCCCATAAGTCCACCTAATGCATCGATTTCACGAACTACAATCCCTTTTGCAGGACCGCCGATAGATGGATTACATGGCATAAATGCAATTAATTCTAAGTTGATTGTAAGCATTAATGTTTTTGCGCCAGTTTTGGCAGCTGCATATGCGGCTTCAACTCCGGCATGACCTGAACCGACAACAATTACATCATAATTACCTGCCTCATATTGTGTTGGCATGTATTTTCTTCCTTTCTGATTTACCGCTATGATCATTCTAGTCCAACTTTATAACGAAGGACATTCGAATTAAAAAGCAATTATATATTATTTTCCTAAACAGAATTGTGAGAAGAGCTGATTAATTAAGCTTTCCTGCACTGTATCACCAATAATTTCACCAAGAATTTCCCATGTGCGTGTTACATCAATTTGAATCATATCTACAGGGACACCAGATTCTGCTGCAGCTAGTGCCTCTTCAATCACGTCCTGTGCTTGATGTAATAACGCAATATGACGTGCGTTCGAGACATACGTTAAATCATTTGCTTCTACTTGTCCTTCAAAGAATAGTGCAGCAATTGCTTCTTCTAGCTCAATAACGCCCTCTTCTTTTAATAAAGACGTTGTCACAACACGATGTTTGCCCGCTAATTCATGGACACGATTTAAATCAATTTTACGCTCGATATCTGTCTTATTCACAACTACAATGTAATCCATTGCCTGAATCGTTTCAAACAAGCGTTCATCTTCTACTGATAGTTCTTCCCCATAGTTTAAAACAAGTAAGATTAAATCTGCACCTTTTAACGCCTCACGTGAACGTTCTACACCAATTCGTTCGACGATATCTTCCGTTTCTCGAATTCCAGCTGTATCAACTAAACGAAGTGGCACACCTCGAACATTTACATACTCTTCAATGATATCACGTGTTGTTCCTGCAACATCTGTAACAATTGCTTTATTTTCTTGTACTAAACTATTTAAAAGTGACGATTTCCCTACATTGGGGCGTCCTAAAATAACGGTTGATAATCCTTCACGCAAAATTTTACCCTGTGAAGAAGTTTGTAATAGTTTGATGATTTCTTCACGAACCCAACCACATTTTTCTAATAGTACAGGTATCGTCATTTCTTCTACATCATCATATTCTGGATAATCAATATTAACTTCTACTTGCGCTAAAGTCTCTAATAGTGCTTGGCGTAGAGAAGCAATTAATCTTGATAGTTTTCCACCCATTTGACCGAGTGCAACATTCATCGCACGATCTGTTTTCGCACGAATTAAGTCCATTACCGCCTCTGCTTGTGAAAGATCAATACGTCCGTTTAAAAACGCACGTTTCGTGAACTCTCCAGGCTCTGCTAAACGTGCTCCAGAACGTAAAACAAGCTGTAAAACACGATTGACAGATACAATCCCTCCGTGACAATTAATCTCTACTACATCTTCACGTGTAAAGGTTTTTGGGCCACGCATTAACGATAACATGACTTCTTCTACAACTTCATTTGTTTTAGGATCAATTAAATGGCCATAGTGAATTGTATGTGTCGGGACTTCTGTTAACTTTTTATTCGTTGGTGATTTAAATATTTTATCTGCAATTGCTATTGCTTCATCTCCACTCAAACGGACAATGGCAATAGCACCTTCTCCCATCGGTGTGGATATCGCAGTAATCGTATCAAATTCCATTTATATCCTCCTGTTTCAGTGTTATCCACATGTGGATAAATCACAACCGTTCTATACTCTCTAACAATTTAGACTACCATATTTTCAGTGAAATCTAAAGTAATGTTGCCTTTTCAAAAGGTGTACTAAACGAATAAAAGCGACCTATCCAAATGAATAGGTCGCTTTAATGTCTGTAAAAACAAATAGATTATTTTACTGGCTCAATCACTAAAAAACGATTCGGTTCAGTACCTTCTGAATACGTTTCGATATCTAGTCGATTTGCTAATGCATTATGAATGATTTTTCGTTCATAAGAAGCCATTGGTTCGAATGTAACTGTTTTTCGCGTGCGAATTGCTTTATCTGCCATACGAGATGCCAGTTGTTCTAAAGCAATTTGACGTCGTTCGCGATAATCTTCTACATCCATTTGCAAAATCATAAAAGATTTTGCTGTTTTGTTGAGCATAAGCTGCGTTAATTGTTGCAGTGCGTTTAGCGTATAACCGCGCTTCCCTATTAATAGTGCTGCTTTTTCGCTCGAAAGTTTAAATACTACATTTTTGCCATCTGTTGTATGGTCAATTACTAAATCTGTAATACCCATTTCTAAAGCAATACTTGTTAAATACAATTTTGCCTTTTCAATTGGGTCAACCTGTGTTAGTTGTTCTTGGTGAATTGGTTGATCTTCATTTGTTAAAACGGGCTCATCCTCGAAAACCTCTTCAACAACCAGCGTTTCCATTGCAGGAGCTGCCTGTTCAAATGGTTGTTCATTCACTTGTTGCTGAACAATTTCTTTTACCGTCACACGAACTTCTGCGTTACGTGCGCCGAAACCTAAAAATCCTTTTTTACCTTCTTGTAAAACTTCCACATCAACTTGTTCACGAGTATGGCCAAGCTTTTGTAACGCTAATGAGATCGCTTCTTCTACTGTTGCGCCTATTTGCGTAGTTTGTTTCACTTATTTCGCTCCTCCTGCATCGGTAGCATCCGGTTTATTTTTATTCCAAGGTTTATAAAT